>JAOZNZ010000963.1 GCA_029933535.1 bacterium
CAGAATAATGAACAGCAGAATGATTTTAATACAAATATATTTTCTATAACAGAATGATTTTTTAGTATTCATTTGTGGTTATAATATTGTAAATAGCAACTCACCTCATCCACTTCATCCAGGCCATTGCACCAAAGAAAGCAAGTGTCGCTATAAGCATAACTATTGTCAGCGGTCGATTTGTAAATTTTCCCATCCAAGCGCGTTTACCATTTAGGATCAGCAATGCAATAGCAAGTATAGGAATGAATATTGCTCCGATCACAGCGTAAATTTTTTGCACTTCTTTAAAACTCATTAAAAGTCCAAGCATTGGTATAAATGCCAGGGCAAACAGGTAAACACGGTAAGGAATAGATTTTGTGATGTTTTTTGATGAGATGGAATTAGTTCGTTTAATAAATAAACTCCATATATCAGCGAACAAATAAGGAACAGCTTGCCATACACCAAGCAAGCTGCTGAAAATTGCACTAAACGCTCCAATAAGGAAAAGCCAACGGCCCCAAATGCCCAGCGGTTTTTCTAAACTTTCCGCCAGTGTAATCAACAAATTAGCTCCCCGACCTTCTATTTCTATTGTGCTGCCAATTATAACCATCGCCAAACCAAAGATAATTGTCATGCTGTATCCGATAGCCAAATCAATACGGCTGATTTTGATTGCCTCTGTTCCTTTTCGTCCTATTTCACGAATCCAGTAACCGTAACAGAGAATTGTAAGTGTTCCGCCAACTCCTCCAATAAGAGCAACGGTCCATGAGATGCCTAAGCCTTTTGCATCCGGGATGACAGGTATTAAGAGGCCGGAAATGATATTAGTTGTGCCGGGCCACAGCAATATTGCAGTAATCACTACAGTAATGAACATGATCCCAATGCAGATTCCCATCACTTTTTCGAACAGTCTAAATCCTCCTGCCAAAACCAATCCCAAGCCTATCAGGCTGGATAAAACACCAAAAAATATCTTGCCGTTGGCAGCTTCATTAAATAGAGGAATCATTGCATGAAGTGTTATTCCGCATGCACTCATAAGCGCCGAACCGACAAAAAAAGACCATAGCAGCAGGTAAGGTAAAAATAACCATCCCACAATATGTCCTAAGCGATGCGCGACACCTTCGAGAAAAGTTTGACCTGTGACTAACTGCCATCGAGCCAATCCTTCGGTTAAAATAAATTTCAGCAATCCGCCGATGACAACAGCCCATAAAATCGTCAAGCCCAAGTGACTCCCCGCGATGCTGGCAATAGCGAGATCGCCTGCGCCGACACCTGTAGCGGC
>JAOZNZ010000964.1 GCA_029933535.1 bacterium
CAAATCGCTTCCAGAACTATTGAATACGGGAAATTAAGTTACGATGAATATGACGTGTCTACCGAGAGAACAGACCCGACTGTAATGGATTCCTGGAGAAAAACCAGAGAACCTTCCTTTGGTGGAACTTACGCTAAAGCGCGACCGAAATTGGAAAGCGCGAGAAAAAGACTTGTTATAAAAAACAGGCATCTCAGCTCTTACAAAGATATGCTTCTCATTAGTTCAGGGAAATCTGAAGTTGATTTTAGTGATGAAGCGCACGCAAAAAGTTTTTTAAATTCTTATGGCCCTTTGTTTAGTATGACCGGGAAAAGGCTTGATGCCGAGTCAGCCGTTTTTATACCCGGACCATCTAAAAAGACTGCCTGGCAGCCTACTCTTTTTACTGTGGAAAATTCTTCTACAAATTCGCTGTCAACAAAGAACGCGAAATGGTCGCCGGATATGTGGAAAGGAAAAACGCTTACCTTTCTTTCCGGCAAATTAAGAGGTGAACAGTTCAAAATTAAAAGCAACGGAAGCTCGTCTATTAACACCAAAGGCTACTCAACTCAAAACAGCACTAAATTCGTAGCAAGAAATGGCGATAAATTTATTGTTGGGCCTCCATACAAAACCCCTCTGTTTTATTGTCAGGATTCCGGAGCGCGGGGAATCTGGGAATGGCAAAACACCGATTTAAATCCTGAAACTTCTCATGATCTTTATTTCTCCGGTTTAAATGATTCTATTAATACCACCGAATTTCTTGAAGAAAATCATAACGCTGAATTGACAGTTAATATTTGGAATTATAAAATAAAGGATTGGGATAAGTCGCGAAAAAAACGATATAAATATAATAAAAACGATTCTTTTTATTTCGGCAAAATTCTACCGGAAAATATTAGTGGGAACGGTACTGTAAAAATTTCTATTATTCCTCATAAACTCGTTGACGAGTTACGAGATGAAATAAATGTAAAAGGTGATGTCTCTTATAAACTTGCTGAAAAAGGCGCCAGCGGAACTGCCTGGTTCGATTATATTTATATTTCACCTACAGAACGGCCGGGAAGAATAAATGTCAATACCGCAAACGCGAATATTCTTTCCGCTTTGCCGGGAGTTTCCCGTTCTCTTGCAAAAAAGATAGAAAACGGAACAAGTGCTGACGGAAATAAAATCCGGCCTTACAAAAATATTTTTGATTTGCTGAAAGTTAAAGGAATGACAACTGATATTTTCTGCTAAATTGATGATTATTTGACCATAAGAAGTGATAATTAACGCATAGATGTTTCT
>JAOZNZ010000280.1 GCA_029933535.1 bacterium
CTACTATCGCTTATCTTATCGATCCGTCCTGGGTTCCCACAAATATTATTCATAGCCCGATTGTAACCGATCAAAAAACATGGAGTTTTGACAGTTCAAGACATTTTATACGTTCAGCTTATATGGTTCAC
Source organism: bacterium (assembly GCA_029933535.1). Classification (GTDB taxonomy): domain Bacteria; phylum Auribacterota; class UBA3054; order UBA3054; family B51-G9; genus B51-G9. The sequence goes on from JAOZNZ010000280.1 coordinate 132, forward strand.
AGAGATCTTATCTTCAAGGATTTCTTCAAAAAACTTGCCGATAGAGCTGATTAAAGGACGCTCGAAAAGGTTTCAATGAAATAAGGTGCTACTGCTTGTTCATCGACTAAAATTGTCGATTGAATCCGGCATTCAACTTCTTTATCTCACCAGTCTTGTACCGGTGGTTTAAAAAATCGGATTAAAAAGTAATGCTTCTGTCGATTTCTACCTGCAACCCGGCTGATATTTGTTGTCGCGGGAAAAACTCCCCTCCTTGGTAAGGAGAGGAATCCGAGAATGCTAAATTTTAAAAATACCTTTTCGAGCAACTTATAATTAAACAACTCAAAAAAATTATGATCACAAAATTTATGAAACAAGTATTGTTATTTTGTACTGTAAGTATTTTCAGCTTTGCTTTTATCACGAATAACACATTTGCAAAACCAACTGAAAGCGTTGTTATTGGAAAAGTACGGGTGCAGCCCCTTTCTGATTCCTTAGTAAGGTTGGAAATTAAAGGTCCAAAGGGATTCGAAAACAGAAAAACTTTTAATGTCGTTGACCGTGATTGGCCAGGTGCGAAATTCTCAACAGAAAAAAATGACGCTGTTACTAAAATTAAAACCATCGCTTATACTATAATCGTGCCCAATGGCGCAACGGAACTGAAGGGAATTCAAATTGAGTCAAACACCGGCGGTAAACTGTATGAATGTGATGGTAAACTTCCGGAAGAAGCTTTTTTGAAATTGCCTGATCCGGGAACATTTTCCAAATCTTACGCCATCTGGGATACACCACGTATTGTACCGCCAAAGTGGGGTGCGCTTCCGCCGCCTGAAGATAAAAAGGCTTTGAAGAATTCCGGCTGGGATATCGATAATCAGGCACCCGATCTTTACGTTTTCCTTCCCGGAGAAAAAGGTTACGCGCAAATCAAAAAAGACATCTTAAAATTGACCGGTCGCATTCCTATACCGCCACTTTATGCCTTTGGCACCTGGGACAGCCGCTACCATCCATATACTGAAAAAGAGGCTCTAAAGACCATCGACACATATCGTGAAAAAAATATTCCTCTCGACGTATTTGTCGTTGATACCGATTGGCGGGTTGGCGCTTCGCATGGCTACGGAACTAACAAGAAACTTTTCCCGGATATGGAAAGATTTATCAAAAAAGCTCATGAACGGAATGTCTATCTGATGTTTAACGATCATCCTGAACCTGTTGATTCTGCTTTGAGTTACAAAGAGCTGAAATACCGCTTTGACGGCCTTGCATCACTTTTGAAAATGGGCGTTGATATCTGGTGGTTCGACCGAAACTGGGGCACCCATCTTGGTGAGCCGGACAAACGTCTGAAAAAAGAAGTCTGGGGAATGAAACTGTATCGCGATGTCACTAAAGCTGTTTATCCTGAAAGGCGACCCATGATTATGGCTAATAATTATGGAATAGGTAACGGCAAACGCAACAAACCTACACATATCTCCGCGCACCGCTTTCCAATCTGCTGGACAGGTGACACGAATCCGGAATGGTCATATCTAAAAATGGGAATTGAGAATGGCGTGGAAGGCGGAGTTACATTTTTGCTTCCTTACGTTAACGAAGATATCGGCGGACACTGTCATGTCCAAAGCAAAACTTTCTATCCTGAGTTGTTCACGCGCTGTGCGCAGTTCGGCGCTCTTTCACCGGTAACACGCTTTCATTGCACTCGTGGTGAGACAAGATTTCCCTGGGCATGGGGAGAAAAAGCGGAGAATATTATCCGGGATTATCTTCATTTACGGTATCGGTTGCTTCCTACTATTTACGCTGCCGCGCGTGTGGCATATGAAGATGGAACACCGATACTCCGCCGCTGCGATATAGAATGGCCTGAACATAAAAGTGCGCGCGACAATTCACAATATCTTTTTGGAAACGATATTCTTATTGCGCCGATTTTTGAAATGGCTGGATATGATAAAATTTCTCAGGATATGCTGACTGCGCCGAATGGAAAAAAAGGTCTGATGGCTGAATATTTTGATAATAAAAATTTGGAAGGTATTCCGAAAGTTAAACGAGTGGACAAAACCATTGACTTTCTTTGGGAAAATTCTCCGGCAAAAGGAATCCCCGATGATAATTTCTCGGTGCGGTGGACAGGGGAAATCGGGCCGTTTCCAAAAAACGAAACCATAAAATTATGCGCTGTTTCTGATGACGGTTTACGAATGTGGTTCGATGATAAACTTGTGATAAACCAATGGAAAGACCAACGCGCAACAATGATGTGTGCTAATGTTATTGTTAATGCCGGCAAAAAATACTCAATAAAAATTGAATTTTTCGAGAGCGGAAATGGCGCGGAATGCCGGCTGGGTTGGTTTAGAGAAAATGCTGAGTTTAGTCGGAATGTCTGGATTCCACCCGGCGAATGGCAGGATTTGTGGTCGGGTAAAGTTATTAAAGGTCCAAAAAATATTATGGCTAAATCAAAAAAACTTTCTTTTACACCAATGTACATGCGCCTCGGCGGCATAGTTCTGACCGCCCCGCACGGCATGTTCTCCACCGAAAAACCCTGGACAACCGTGGTCGCTGACGCTTATCTGCCAGAAAACAAAGGCAGCCAAACAAGAGTGCTCTACGAAGACGATGGCCTTTCAGATGATTATCTTTCCGGTTCCTTTGCCAAAACAAAAGTAAAACTTTCACGCAAATCAAATACCGCGGAACTGGAAATAAGTCCTTGTAAAGGACAATTTAAAAATATGATCACAAAACGTTCCTGGATTGCGCGACTGCACCTTCCAAAAGATACAAAATGCTCGAAGGTTATCCTCAACGGAAAAGTTCTGCCATCTTCTCGTGTGAAAATTATCAAACCGGGTAAAGCAAAAATTGATGCTATGCCTTTTCTCGGAGAGAGTTCCTGCCCGCCGATGAAAGCCGGTTCTGTCATCGAAGTGAAATTACCAGCCGCCTCGGTTAAGAAAAATCAAAAACTCATCTATTTTTTGACGCCGTGAAAACAATCACTTCATGTTCGCCTTCGGAATCTTTTAACAAATAATTTCCGTCAGCTTCAGGCTTGATAACTTTATCATCAACAGTAACTTTTTTGATTTTTCCGCCTTTACCTTTCCATTCGAATTTATAAACCGCGTTTCTCCAGTACATATTATCTAATTCGCTGACAGGAGAGCCTTTTAACTGTTTCGGAGCGGTAATAGAAATACCGTATTGAGATTTTTCAAGACCGCAAATCCCAACTATTAATGTATGGAAAAAATTGCCGTTGTCCCAAGAACGTCCGGAACATCCTGACAAATATCCGTATATTCCCATCCCTTCCGTGAAACATGCCGGAGGAATATCGTAAGCGTGGTCAAGTAAAAGTTTGAAGACTTTCGAAGCGTTATTATAATTTTTTTCATCCCATTTGGCATTGTATTCAGGTAGATCGCGGACGCGAATAAAAACATCCAGAAATCCAAGCCATGGTGTAGATGTGAACTCAAATTCAGATTTTTCGTTTTTAGCAGCCCCGGCAACATACATTGGCCCATATTTCAAATCATAAAACTTTTTAAAGTTCGTGTTAAGGTTGTCGAAAATATTTTTTTCCTGTTCTTTACTTGTGATGCCGTAAAAAATAGGAGTAAGATTTTCGTAGGGAATAAAACGTTCGTCAATATGAGGCTTTTGACCCTCTTTGTTTATAATCCGCATGTTGATATATTGTTTTTTGTCAGGCATCCATAAACCGTCTTGCCTGACAGGTTTGTTCATCTGAATTTTCAACTTATTTGCGAGTTTTGTGTAACGCTTTCCTAAACTTTTCTCTCCCATTATATTTGCTAAATCATTCATTGCCTGATAGGTAGCGATAACCGTAGCCGTCAAATGAGGTTCTTCGGTATTTATTCCAACTCCTTGATAATCGTAACTCCCGCCAACATAATCGGGTATCAGATTCCCGTTGGTGTCCATTTTTTCAATAGTTTCCGCGACATATTTGATGTCCTGCCAAATAGATTTTATAAAATCTGTGTCACCGGTTAAATTCCAATAATTCCGTGCCATCATTATGAAATGTGCCTGTGATTCAGCGTTTTGGGGCATGAAATCATTTGCGATTGCAAATCCTTTGCAAAAAGCCTGCGGAATATAATATCTCTTATCATTTATCGGGGGATGATATTTTCCAAGCGCCTGATTTTTATTCTTGGCAATAACTAATGAACGGATACAATCCTTCATAACTTGAAGAACTGAATCATCGCCCGCCTGAGCCCAGCCGAGGAATCCCCAATACAAATCGCGCGTCCAAATAGAATAAAATCTGTTTTTATCTTCATAGGGAATATACTTGTTCCCGGAAACGCTTAAGATAGACAAGAGGGGAATGACTTCACCATCAACAGTTTCGCTGACAAGGCAGCGCTGATAACCATCGCGATAAGCGTCACTGACAGGCTTAATATCTTTACAGGTTACATGTTTTGATTCCCATCTTTTTTTGACGGAAGATTTTTCCGGCTTTACGCTTTTTTGCACGCAGTAACAGCAGCATCCGGAAATTAAAAAGATAAGAGTGAGAATGAATAGAATTTTAGATTTATTCCCCCATTTATAAAGGGAGGAAGGGGGATTTTTTGTTGTTAGTTGAGTAGTCATGTTATTTTCCTTGTTAATATTATTTGCCACTTTGACACTAAGACGCTAAAAATACCTAAAAGATATATTTTTTAATATTATATTATAAATGTATAATAGATTCAATAATTATATCTTCAACTATAACACAATAATTGCAGGAAAACGAATTGTCGACCTTTTCGAGCAAACACTAATTAGTGGCTTTTCGAAAAGGAGTATTCAGTTCAATTATTAGTATTGGTCGTATGTCTACCGCGAAGCGGTTTAGGC
>JAOZNZ010000281.1 GCA_029933535.1 bacterium
CTTCTCCGGGAAAGTAAGTTCAAAAACATTTGGATACAACCGGCAGCCGGTGATGCCGGCGGAGCGATTGGCGCTGCTTTGTATGTTTATCATGAAACACTAGAAAACAAACGAAATGCTGACGGCATCACCGATAAAATGAATGGCGCATTAATAGGACCGTCTTTTTCCGAAGACAACATTAAAAACTTCATTAATGAAAATAATATTATCGCCGAACGATTTGATGATGAAACTTTATCAAAAAAAATCGCAAAACTGATTGATGAACAAAAAATCATCGGACTCTTCAACGGACGAATGGAGTTCGGACCTCGCGCTCTTGGTAACCGGTCAATAATTGCCGACGCGCGTTCGTCGAAGATGCAGATGATTTTAAATGAGAAAATAAAATGCCGTGAATCTTTCAGACCGTTTGCGCCTGCGTGTTTATTGGAGCGTGCAGACGATTATTTTGAGTCATCCATTTCTTCACCTTACATGCTTTTTGTAACGCATCTAAAAGAAGAATTGCGGATACCGCAGCAAAACGAGAGTGACAAATTTGAGCATCAGGTTCGTCAAATAAGATCGAATTTACCTGCAATTACCCACGTTGATTATTCAGCTCGTGTACAGACAGTTAATCCGGAAACAAATCCGTTTTTTTATAAAATAATAAAAGAATTTGAGAATCGAACCGGATGTGGAGTCATAATCAACACATCGTTCAATTTCCGCGATGAACCGATAGTATGCACACCGGAAGACGCTTACAGATGTTTCCGTCGAACGGGAATAGATTATCTTGTACTCGGGAATTATTTAATAGCCAACCACGAAGATATTTTAACCACGAATGAACAATGAACGTATTATCGCTATTTCCTGTTCTCTAACTCCATTACATTCCGATACGATGAACAATTTTAATATTTAAATTATAAAATATATAACCATCAAACGAAAGTTTCACTTTCATGCACAAACAACGCGAAAAAGAACTGATGAAACGAACCGTCGAACTCGGTAATTCAGGTAATGCAAAAGTTGTTCCTGAACTGTTTTCCTTGCTCAATACTGATTCCGGCCAAGTCAGACGGCTTGCCGTATCTGCTCTTGGTAAACTTGCTGGAGTGGCTGATTCTTCACAAGTTGTACCTGCATTGCAAATAAGGTTACGCGATAACCATCCGCAAGTAAAACAATATGCCATAAAAGCTTTGTCCGCTTATGGTGCGGATGCAGAAATAGCTTTGCATGATATTAACGACATTCTCGTAAATCAACAAGAAAAAGACTACAATAAAAGAGATGCCCAAATGGCAACAGAACAAATTAATGAGGCAATAAAGATAAGAAAAAATCAATCTGTTCAGTTATGTCAGAAATGCAATAAAAAAGTTACTGCAGAAGAACATGCCAGGAGTCAAAAAACATTTCAAAGAACATTTTGCGATAAATGTTTTGATGAAGTTTATCTGGAAAGAAGAAATTTTGATACGAATGTTGAGCTGAATAAAAACATCAAAGCAAAAGACGGGACGCTTGTCCAGTCCGCAGGCGAACTCATTATCACTGATTTTTTGTCCTCTAACTCCATTGTATTCCGCTACGATGAAAGGATACGTATTATTGAAGGAATGGCTGTTCGGCCTGATTTTTATTTGCCTGAATTTGACATCTATATAGAATACTGGGGGATGGACACCATAGATTACAAAATAGGTATGCTGAAAAAGCAGAAATTGTATCAACACGAAGGAAAGAAACTTATTTCTTTGTATTATTATGACAAAGACAATTTAGTAGAAATACTAAAGCTGAAATTAAGCAGATATATAATAATATAACCTTATCGTTACGGAATGCAATGGAGTAAGAGAACGGGAAAATACTATTTAGTTTTTATAATATTTCCATCTTCGAATAAAAAGTGATTTTGAGATATTCGGGTTGCCTGTTCAGTATTGTGAGTTACCCATATCACAGAGGCGTTTGTTTCTCTAATGTAGTTATTTATAATTTCTTCCACAACAGATGTGTTTTTAACGTCAAGACCTGCGGTCGGTTCGTCAAGCAGCAATATTTCCGGATTGTTTGATAATAATCTTATGAGAGCAAGTCTCTGACTTTCTCCTGTAGAAAGTCTTGAGACATCCCACTCGAAAGTTTCGTCATCGAAATCAAGTTTTTGAAGTAAAGAATTTTTATTTTGAGTAAAATGTTCACCGACATTTTCATGCCACCATCTGTTTTCTGACGGGAGCATTGCAACAAGTTTACGCCACTCACACGGATGAAAATCCATTTGTTCTTTGCCATTGAGAAAGATTTTACCATCGTGAGGGTCAATATCGGCAATAGAGCGAAGCATCAATGATTTTCCGCAGCCTGATTTACCGTAAACGCAAATACATTCACCTGCATCTAACGATAAACTGATAGGGCCGCAGTTATGATAGGCCAGCTTTTCGATTTTGAGTTTAGGAATCAAGATAATATTTATTTTTGCCCACGGAACACACAGAATCACACACAAAAATAAATTATTAGTCTTTTGATCGGAAGAAATTACATTATATCCCTATTTCTAAATAACTTCCGTGTCTTTCTGTGTCCGGGCATACGCCGGATTCCCAATATTCCGTGGGCAATTAAAAATTTTGTGGGAAAATAGTGAATGTATTCAGTATTTTCAGTAGCTTACTTAACATTTCTATCATTTTTAACCGATAATTTTTTTGTGATTTTGTTTTTTGTTTTTTCAGGTTTTGTATCTGTAAGCCAATCGGTCATTATGTTCAAAGCTTCTAAAACGACGACATCGTTTGTCAAAGGTCTGTCATAAGGATTTTTAATTTTCTCGATTTTATTAGTTTTATCAGTATCACTATTTACATTTTCGAGAAGAGAAGCGATAGTAATAACTTCTTTTTTCTTTTGCTCTTCAGCTTTTTCAATAGCTTCATTAATTTCTTTAAATGCATTATCATTTTCAATTCTTTGCTGTGAAAGAATCAGAAGATTGCTTACAACATTTCTAGTGATCTTTTGCCATCCTTCTGCTGATTCGCCGGCTTTTTTAAGGTCAGTCAGTGAGCTTTTAAGCGTTCTTGGCGGAAGAGGGTTGGGCATGAATTTTTCACCAATCTCGAGAACGGACAACGCTGAGGGCAATTGGATATCAGATTCCACACCTTTAATTTGAGTAGGTACACCGTCCGCGATAAAATATTCACCGATAGTGATTTTGAGAGCGCCAAGTTTATCTGATAGAGGAACGACCTGTTGAATAGTCCCTTTACCATAAGAATGTTCTGAACCGACAATAAGAGCGCGATTGTAATCTTTAAGAGCTCCTGCAACGATTTCCGCACCACTCGCGGTAAGAGGGCTTGTAGTAATAATGAGCGGTCCTTTAAAATCTAATTTAGAGTCGGTATCAGCCAAAATCATTTTGCGTTTCTGCCTGTCAGTTGCGATAACGATATTTCCCCTGGAGAGGAAAAGTCCCGCGACATCAACTGCTTCATCAAGCGCTCCGCCACCGTTTCTCTGCAGGTCAAGTATAATACCATCGACATTATCATCGTCACATTTTTTAAGTAAATTTTTCATATCCAAAACAGCTGACCGTCCTGGTTTCTGGAAGAAAGTTTTAGGTTTTGTATCAGCATAAAAGGAAGGCAGATCAATAACAGCGATGCGGAGATTTTTAATATTGCCTGATATGTTTGTTTTAACAATATCAACATATTCCATTTTAGCTGCATGATCTTCAAGATTAACCTTATCACGTGTAATCGCGATTATTTTTCTTTGGATACCCTTATCAGACGGTCTTACGATTTTCAATTTAACTTCAGTACCTTTTTTCCCTCTGATAAGCTTAACGACATCACGAAGATCCATATCGATAATATCAACGAATTGGCCATTTTTTCCCTGAGCAACCGCAACAACTTTATCATCAGGATTAAGAAGAGCTCCTTTTTCTGCGGGACCGCCCGGAGTTAAGGATTGAATAACAGTAATCCCCTCTTCATATCCGAGCAGCGCGCCGATACCTTCAAGTGAAAGGCTCATATTAATTTCGAAATCTTCCATATCGTCTCTGCTCAAATAATTTGAATGCGGATCGAGAGCGCTGCAAAAAGCGTTAACGAAAAAAGCGACTCTTCTTTCGTGCGAGAGGTCGTGATATTTTTTTGTAAGTCGTTCTCTTCTTTTAACCACTTTTGCCACGGCACCAGTAAAGGGCTCACCTATAGCAACGAGGTAAGCGAGTTGGTATTGGATGGTATTTTCGAGAATTTGTTTTGCGTCGATTTTATTTTTAGGGAATCCTCTTTTTTTAGGATCGACATAAATTTTACGATCCATATCAAGTTTCAATTCCGGATCATTCAAATAATTAAGCGCGTTAGTGAATTGTTCGTCAACGCGTGTTAGAAAGAGATTAAAAGAATTAGTAATGAGTGGCCATTTTTGTCCGGTATAGAATTCAGGGAATTTTATTTTATTTGCAAAGATGTTGTCAACATCGGGTTGCAGAAAGAACAGTCGACCGTAATCTAGCGCCTCAACGAAGTTTGAAAGAGTTTGTTCAGAAAGTACGGGAGTAAGAGTTTTTTGTTTAACGTGTACTTGCATACTTCCGGCCATAATTTGAGAGATGAGGAATTCATTGAGAGCATCTTTATTATTAATACTTTTTGCCGAGCAAGCATTAATAGAAGCCATTAATAGAAGTATAATAAAGAGGGTTTTATTTTTCACTTGATCAATCCTTATGTAGTGCGTTTTATAATAATTTTTTTTATTCTTTCATGACGGCGTTTTTCTTTCTGATAAGATTGCATTTGCATCTGAATATCTTTTCTTTTCGAGCCATCATCATTAGCGAGCAATTCTTTCAATCTATCAATTTCAGAGGAATAAGCCTTATTATACAAAGTATTTTTACATTCTTCAATAATAAGTCTCCATTTGTCTTCTGAACCTTCAAGCGATTTGCTCATAATTCCGGTAAGTAATCTTGCATCATCATCGCTGACTTCATC
>JAOZNZ010000282.1 GCA_029933535.1 bacterium
AATTCGATTTAAGAACAAGGAACATCGATTTTTGATATTTGATTTATTTAACTTCTTAAATCTTAAATCGTTAATCGGTGTTCGATGTTCAATTTAATTCCAATTTCCAATTTCCAATTTCAATCTTCAAATTTAATATAATCCAGGCCAACCATATACGATTTTTTTGCTTTAGGATTAGCACCTGTAATTTTTATTTTTAAAATATTTTTTCCTTTATTTAATTTAACTTTACCAAATTTAATTTTTCCGGTAGTTGTAATGCCCCGTCCGTAACCATCTATTTCATCACCAATTTTCACTCCGTTAAAATAAAGCTGAATTATGCCGTAATCTTTTGCTTTGGTAAATTGTGCAAAAAGATTTTTTTCAGCATTTTCGGGAGAATTAATTATTATTGCAAGATAATTTTCAGGCTGATTTTCTGTCCACCAGAGTTGTTGATCGCCACTCCAATTGTTCCCGAAATGAATCATATCCTGGGTCGAAAGTTTTCCGCCAAAAGCTTTAATATTATTATAGTTTTCACCTTCCAGAGCATTTTTTTCTTTATACATTTCAAAACCTGTATAATAATTCAATCTATTTTTTAAAGGCATTTCTCCAATCTTATCAACTCCGTTTTTTGATAGATACCAGTATACGACACAGTCATAGAAAGTTTCTCTTGAATTTTTATAATATTTTTCTATGTAAGCATCAAAACTTTTTTGAAATGGTATGTTATCGCCTATATGCCATCTGTTATTGGAAACATGACCACGGTTATTATGATTTGTCGGTTGGGAATGATAAGCAGAAACAAAAATTTCCGGATTACACCACGCATAACCAAAATAATCTTCTGATCCGGTGCCGATAGTTGAAGGGAATTTTTCACCGTCAACAAAAAACTTTTCATCGCCTTCGCCCCACCATCCTCCTTTAGCATTCCAAATATGCAGTGAGAAACCAACGAACCTGCCTTTACCTTTAGTTTTCAGAATTTCCCAGTCGATGCCATGCTTTAGTTCCGGCTCTAAATCGCGATGCCACTTAGCATGAAAATATCCTATATTATCAAAAGAAGATTTTATTGGTGAGCATTCAACAATCAATGTGATTTGCTGCTCTTTGTCAGATTCATTCTTAATAGTAATTTGCGCTTTATTTTCAAAAGGCATATACCAGTAGGAATAAAATTCGAAAGCATTTGCACTTTGTGTTTTGTACTTTGTGCTTTGATCTTTGTTTGTTGAAATCCCCCTAACCCCCTTTAAAAAAGGGGGACTATCCTGATACCTGACCTCTGACACCTTTCCTCTTTTTTCTTTCCCCTGAACTCTGACACCTGAACTCTGACACCTAATCTTCGTCATCCCCATTACAAGAGATTTGTACTCATTAATTCCCGGTGCCGTACCAAAAAAGTCACCCAGTGGAGCCCAAACAGAAGGAGACTTTTCATTATCCCAATTGATACTTAAAGTTAATTGTCTAAGCAAATCATTATAATTTTTGTGTTTTGGAACCTGAACTTTTAAAGCCGTAATCGCTTGCTTACCGGTAATGTTCAGGGATTTAGATTTTCCTGCCGGAATAGACCAAGTTACAGTTTTTTTCTTTGTATTTCTATATGTAAGAGGATTTTTACCGAGATTAGTTGTCATAATTTCACTTGCTTTATCAAGCGCTATGTTTTCTTCCCTGGAAAGTTTCATTTTAAAAGTTTGCACCTTTGTTCCTTTTGGGAAAACAGTATAATTGAATTGAAAATATTTTCCCCATACAGGTGAATCAGATTTCCTAGGATCGCCAACTTTAGCTTTTGTAACAATTTTGCAGGATTTTTGAAAAGGTATAGGAGTATAATTATTCAAACCTTTGGCGACGGTATAAACTAACCCTTTTCTGTTAAAAGGCGCTACCTTCCCGTTGAAATAATCTTCCCAGGGGAGATCAATTACAAGTTTGCCATCAAGATAAATTTGAACTTTACCTTCCCCAACTAATGCCGACCACATTCTCCAAATAACGCCCGGACCTTTAATATCTGCCAAAACAGAATATTCGCCTTCTTGTCTTACGAAACCCGATCCATCACCATTAGCATCCCAATTAATATAGGAGTCTGTTTTTTCGTTATATTTGCTTGCTCTGTCATAAGACGAGAAAAGCGCGCCGCTCTCTCCTTTATCAGGGAGATTGGCAAGAGCAGACAGATCATAAATTTTAGAAACAATATCTTCGTAAGAAACGCACGATTGTATTTTTTTACTCTCGGCGCAAAATACAAAAAAGGAAATAAATAGTATTGATAGAAAAAATTTCATTTTTTAGTTATTTGTTAATAGTTAATAGTTAATAGCTTGCCTAGCCACGGGTGGAATTAATAATTTGCCCGGCCAAAACCGTGATAATTATATCATAACAAATCATATGAATCTATAACAATTTAAAGTTTTTTAATACAATATGAAAACATTCTTGTTCTTCATTCATTACCACGCCTAAGTTGTAATTATAATATTAGTGGGCCGATTAATATTAATCAATATGTTTTTTTCAACATATTTCCAATTTAATGCACCTTCAACATCTATCGGTTTTAAATCGCAATAGACTTTCATTTTGCCTTTATTATTACAATCAATAACTTCTATTTTCAATTTACGATTACCCCTGTTAAGAGGATATATACGACAATGTTCGATGTTTTGGATATTATATACATAAGCACCTTTCATTGGCTGAGTGGGAACTATTACCACTTCATTTTCAGGTGAATATGTATTTCTCATAGATTTTATTTCTAAATAGTTCCTTTTATCTGAGACAGAAGCATTTCTCACCTGCCAATCAATGTTTTTCTGCCGGATAAGCCATGAAAGTTTTCTTTTTCCTCCAACATTACACTGTAAAACATTTCTAGCATCATTGATAGAAATCGTTCCAAGTTTTAAAGGTTTTGTTGAATTGATATTGCCGGAATGTTTATATAACTTGTTATTAATAATTATTTCAGGATTTTCAGCTGCATTTGCAGGTTTTAAACTTTTGAAATTAAAATTATTAATAATAATTTCTTCGTTAATACCGGTAAATTTCGCTTTTGCAAGAAGCTGCAGAGTATTATCACTTAGCGAGGTCGTATATATATTTGAAATCTCTGACGGATTTGGGATGAAGAAATTTTTACTGTAAGTATGTTTACCGATTTTGAGAGTAAACTCCGGAGATTTCAAGATCTTAAGAAAACCGCCATCTTTATCCCGCAATTCTAATTGTAACATACATTTTTGACCTCCACCGGAACTTTTAACAGTTATAGACGCCTTGTATTTCATATTTGGCGCACACCTGTAACAAATGCTTTTTCCTATAGGAGCCGATGGAATACACACATCAATTTCAGACGAATCATTTTGTTTTAGGAGCCGAATACCTGGATTTTCCCATTTCCACACATTATTTTCAGCTTGAAGAAACTTAAGATTCCCTACAGAGGCTCCCATAAGCATCCAACTTTTTCCAACTTTTTTTACTATCCTTTCTTCATAAAGATAGAAATTAGGATCATCATTTATTTCAGATGTCTTACCGGCTATTACATATAAATCTGATTCGCCAATTGAAGAATGATGGTTGTACAAAGATATTTTTTGTCCGTCATTCATCTCGCCTATTCCGTAACTATATGCAGGTTTAGCCAAATTGTTTATAGATGTTTTAACTGCAAGCTTTTTGCTTAAAGAAGCAAAACCTATCTCATCATGAAACTTGTTTGCAGAAGCGCTAAAACATCTAATAATAAACTTGTCAGGATGAATTTCAAAATATACACCACCAATTCCTTTCTGTTCCCCACCAAAAAAATCAGGACCTAATATGCCGCAGGAAACATGCAGCATATTATTCTGTTTTACAATATTATATCTATGAGTATGTCCATGCATCCAACCAATAATTTTAGGATATTTTGCGAAAATATCTTTCAGTTGATCGCTATTGATAACTCCAAATTCTCCGGGCTCTGCAGCTTCTCTGTCCGAGGCACTGGTTCCCTTAATACTGTTATGTGAAATGAAAATAATTGTCTTATCTTTGTTAAGTTCAAGGTCAAGTTTTAACCAGGCCATCGTTTCTTCTGTTATATAAATATCCCGAATTAACTCAGGAAGTGATACAAAATGTATGTTTTTAATATCAAAACTATAGTAAGGCCTGCATGTCATATTAGTGATTTTATTGTTCTCTTCTTCAGGATCACTCTTAGAGCCATGAATAACATCATGGTTTCCAGGCGTTTGATAAAAAGGTATGCGACCACAATCGTTTGAAATGATCTTTGTCCAATCTCTTTTAGCAATACGTTCTGCACTTTTGTTTAAACCGTTATGGCAAGAATCACCTGTATCTATGAACACATCCAAATCAACAAACCTTCGGCGAATCACTTTCATCGCTTCCCGCTGCTGTTCAACGGAAGGCTGACATGGATTGACTAAACCAAAATGGGTATCCGTGATAATAAAGCCTTTGAGAACATTCTTCTTCTCATCTTTGTTAAAAGAACTTTGCGTTGCACGAACGATAGTTGGATTTAATACGCTTATTAAACCACAAACTCCCATTCCTGTTGTTATCCTTATGAAATCTCTTCTGTTTAAATTATTATTCATATAACAATTAACCATAAACCATTAACTAATAACTACTTACTTCCTTCTCCTTTTCAATTGCAATGCCGGTGCTGCGAAGTTCTTTGTCAGGGAATTTACCAAATGGCATAGTAGGCAATGTTTGATACCAATATACTGTAGAACACATATCATCAACACGCTCGAAGTTTCCACCCGTATGCTCTTTTTTGTATTCGCCTTTTTTAATAAATTCACCCAACGGGCCGTCAGGTTCAGCAGGTACATGTTTGCCATCGTTGCCAAGCTGCTGAATTGTGACTTTAATGTCTTCATTAAAATATATGGGATCCCGCACATGAAAACGATAGCATGAGACATACTCATCCTTAATTAACGGCGCTCCCATTTCCTGAGCAT
>JAOZNZ010000283.1 GCA_029933535.1 bacterium
ACGACCGGGAACCCACTTATTATCCCCATCTTGTTTAGCTACGCAATGACCATCGGAAACGGCGGTAAAATAATCGCTTAAACCGCGTACAGAATAAAGCACAGCTATCAAATCCCAGCTTGGCCGTTCGGTTACTTTAATTCCCTTAAAGAAATTTTTATAAAACGCCGATACAGGGTTGGACGTGTCTACCTCAGCTGCCAGTCGGCTGCCGGTCATTACGTCTTCACCCAGGCCGGTAAACATAATCTCACCGGGCCATTTCTCTATTACTTTATTTGCCGCCGGGCGGTCCATTTTGAAATTATAATCACTCTGATTCTCTGTATTAGGCCAGACACCTCCCATTGATACCAATTCCTTAACTTTAGCAGCTACAAGTTCTTTGCCGTTGAGAGGACTATATTTGTCCGGCGGACTGTCGAGCAAATCAGCTATATTCGTAAGCCAGCCGACTGCAACTATTGTTACGCTATTATCCGGTTGATCGGCCAGGATCATGCGATACAGTGCTACGGCTTCGGGGGCGTCATTTCCGCTTTTTAAATCATGCGGATAGTTTGGGGTGATTTTGTGGTACCATTGTTCGGGGTCAGGACCTGTTTTTGAAGAGCCGATGGGTAAATCAGGACGACCGTAATAGGTGTTGATCACATCAATGGCAGGGGCACTGAAAGGGTTTCGATTAGCGCTTATTGTCGCCAGAATGTTCGCTTCACCTTTATCAGCCATAATGTGAAGTATTGCCAGGGCGCCGGCGTCATCAACATCGGTACCGATATCCGTATCATAAATAATTGATATGGGATTGGAATGTTTTGTTAACTCGCTGCTGCTGCATCCTGCTATAATCATTATAATAACCCCTGCTGTAATATTTTTAAAAATTTTCAACATATTTGTAGTTTCTTTTAGTATTTTATATTATTGTTTTATAAAAAGCAAAATAATGTTACAAAAAAGTCCGCCATTTCAGGTCGAAATGACGGAATTTTTCTTCTTACTAAAATTCTATTTGTGTTCTGCGCCGAAAGAACCACCCATCCCCCAAGAACACACCCCGTCGCTTTGCGCCACCCCTCTCAAAGAGGGGAATTAATACGGATTTGAGATCAAAGATCGTTGATCGGTGTTGGGTGTTTGGTGTTCAATTCATTTCGATTTAAGAACAAGCCCGAAATTCTCCGGGTGCTTCGCAAACACCGATTTTAGATATTCGATTTATTTAATTTCTTAAATCTTAAATCGTTGATCGATGTTCGATATTCAATTCATTCTACCAGCTACCAACTTTTTTCACTTTTTCTTCGAGACTAAAATTGTTCTCATGCGGGGATGAGAAAGTTTTCTGTTTATTTCAAGCAGGTCGTCATATTCATCAGCAGGTATTACAGCCGGATTAATATTAACAGAATCTATAACTTTAATTTTATTGCCTGAAACAACCGCTTTGGTTGTAATTGTTCCCGCGTCTTCCGGAGCTTTCCAAGTAATATCCGGCGGCACGAGCTGAACGTTGTCAAATCCTGCAGGAAGTTCAACCGAGGCCGTTAAAGTCATTTTAGTTTTAGAGTTCCATGAGATTGGATTATCGCGCACATCGGATCGTAAGCCGAGAATATTTTTCAAACTAATAGGAACTTTAAGATAAAGAAAATCTCCATCACGAATTGCGAATTTATCAACCTTAACTGTCAATTGTTCGATACCTGGATAGTCGTTAAATTTAGTAATAAGGTCACCTACAGGTTTTGCTCCCTGAGATATAGCGGAAACGGCATTTTGGAAATAACGTTTTCTGTCTTCCGGAGTTATTTCATCAAAATATTTCTTTTCAGAGCCATAACTTCCACCAAATGTTTTTGTTGTTTTAGTTATTTCCGCATCGCCATTTTCAGATAATTTTATCGTATATTCTACTTCAGTACTATCAGCCTTGTTAGATGTCGCATTGATAATACTGATTTCTCCAACCGGTAAAATAAGCCCGGGACGACCGTCATGTAGAGTGGTTCCAAGAGCTGCATACTGAGAAGTGTCATTAAGATAAATATCTTTCTCTGCTGATTTTACTTTAACAAGAACTCCACCAAAAGTTGAACGCATAGGATATTCAGTCATTGGTTTTCTTACCTTATCAACCATTGACAACCACGACGAAAGAACAAATTCCGGTTTTAAATCAACAGCTTTCAACATTGCAAAAATTACAATCGCTTTGTCAGCACCATTGCCATATCCGTCTTTTAGAGTAATATCCGCCTGTGTTACAGCTGTAAGCGGCATTGAAATAAACGAAGGACCTGCAGAGCGGATATTTTTTGTAACAAAATCTCTGATTGCGATAATTTTTTCGTTCTCGGTTTTGCAATTCGCGATAAGTTCTTTTGCTTTTGCTGAACATTCGGATTGATTATTCGCCGCAGCGATGAATTTGCTGCCGACTCTGTCAGCATATTCAGGCCAATTACCTGTTGTAATAAAAACGGTAGGATTAAAATAATACCATGCCGGTAAACTTTTTTCTTTCCTTACCGGTCGCTGGTCAGAGGTAATCCATTCATAAATTTGTTTACCGTCTTCTTCATTTTTTGAAGATTCTATTTCATCGGAATCAGGATTCAGCAATTTAACTTTAGTAGAATCCGGCAGGGAAATTTTTACAGATTCCTCTATAATAGAGTCAAAACCGTTAAAAGACGTTCTCATGGCAAAGAACGGATGTTTTTTGTAAGTTCTTTTTATTTCATATTGAATAATATTCCCAATATCCACATCCGGCAAACTCGCAACAAGTATTTTGCCCGGAGGATATCTCGGTGCTGAAGCCACCCATGTAGCATCCATAAGATTAAGTTCTTTTTTATTGAGTTCTGTCTCATTGCCGTCGGTATCTGTAACGGCAGCTTTTACTATTTCGACATTTTCCCAAGCGGGATTATAATGGATTTTAATTTCCGCGTTATCTTTTTTTCCTGCGTAAGTCAGGACTTCTTTAGTAATTTTTGTTGTTGTTGTCCAATTTCTGGAATTCTTTACATCTGTTTCAATTATTCGTTCCGTAATTTCCACATCTCCTTCCGGAGTATAAGAAAATGTACTTTCGCCTTCATCGAAATCTTCATCGTCCATTCCCGTGTAAGAGGAAGTAGCAAAGATCGGTCGTTTCCGGTTATTATATTCAATTTTTTTCAGAATTTCTTTCATTTCAAGGTATTCATCTGTTGAATACTCAACCGCTTTAACTAAAAATTCTCCTTCGCCTGAAAGTTTGTTGTCTTCGGCTTTAATAGACCTAGACCATTTGATTTTTTTATCATCGATATCATCAAAATCAGGTAATGCAATAACATCACCAACAGCATTTTTTAAATCTATGGTAATGGTCTCCTTAACTCCACACGCGATATCTGTTTTTAAAGGATATTCTCTTTTATCAAGTCCAAAACTCCCGCTTAAAATTCTATTTGCCAGACCTACAGAAGGACCAAACCATGGAATAGCAATCATAGTTTCTTTTTTCCCGGAAACAAATAAATCCGGCGCGGTAAATTCAATGTCTGCTGTGATAGGCTCTGTTAAATCCATCATGTCATCCGGACCAATAGAAAAATCCGTTACTTTCGCCCCGGGAGCAACTTTTTTAACTATACCTTCAAACACGCGTCTGATTTCATCAAGTTCCATTTTTGCGAATGCGCCGCGATAAGCTCTGTCATTAATTCCTTCGAAAACGATTTTTGAATTGGCTTTCAGATTGCCTTTATTGTTGTATTTTGCTTCCGTTATAACTTTAACAAGACTCTTTTCGGCGGGAATAACAGGAGTCGTTTGAAGACTTGCACCTTTAGGACTTGCAACCATATAACTACAGTTGTTCAGATAAACCGGCAGCAGGTCTTTTGTGGTTTCATCTGTTGTATCCATAAGAATATATGATCCGTCATCATTTTGAACCGCAGTAATAGCATGATTAAAAAAGGCGTTAGGAACTTCCTGATCTTTTTTGGGACGCCCGCCGAGCATTAGTGTTGAATAAGCTTTAAAGCCGGCTATTCTAAGCATTGATGCAAGAAGCGCTGCTTTATCACGGCACACACCGTATTTATTGTCAAAAGTTATCGATACATCATGAGGTTCATATCCCGGAGCAGTATCTTCAGTAGTTATTCCCATATATCTGATTTTCTGGGAAACAAATTTAAAAAGCGCTTTTATTTTTTCGTCCGGATCAGTTATCCCTGCAGTTAACTCTTCAACTTTATTTGATATATCCGGTGTAACTGCCTGTAATCTTGGTTCACAAAGATTGTAATACCATTTTGAAACCTGTTCCCATTTCGATATTGTACTTAAAAGTAAATGTTGCAGCGGTTTATATCCCGGCATTCCCGGTTCAGCAAACATTCTCGGCACATTTCTGACAACCCATTTATGCGTAACAGTTGAACTTCCTGTTTTTTTCGTATATTTAACGGTATTGGTAATTTCATTTTTTAAAACAATGTGTCTTAAAGGACGTTTTTTTGGCGCAATTACCTCAATAACCTGATAAACTATCGGCGCCGGCGCTTCCATTAATTGTATATCATACCAAGTGTTCGGCACTCTTGGTTTAGTTTCAGTTTTTTTAGTAACCAATCTTGCCATATCACCGATTTTAAGATCCGGGAAATTAATTCTTATAACCCTGCTGTTCGGATTATAAATATTCATGTCCATTTGTGACGCCTCAACCATATCTTTTGTGTTTTCCTTAATATCAACAGAAATGATCTTGCCGTCCGGTTTGATAATCTGTACTTTTAAAACAGCGGCTGTACCATAAGCGACGTCATACCATATTGAACTCGTCCGGTCGTCTCTTTTACCTTTTTCTGTGAGAACTTTCAGACATTGATCATTAATCGTCTCATAAGTACCATTAGGATTATATTTTATTTTTGTGTAATCGGCAATAAGAACATCATCAGAATTCGGGTAGGCGTTTGTGGTAGCCTTTTTCCCTGCTTTAATCATTTCTGAAGTTG
>JAOZNZ010000965.1 GCA_029933535.1 bacterium
CCCCCTTTTAATATTAATTAATAAATGATATTCTAACAAAATGAAAAACAAAATCATATTAAGTACACTTTTAATATTTGCAGTTATTTGTCAAGCTTGTCTGGCAGATGTCAGAATGCCCGCTATCTTTAGTGATAACATGGTCTTGCAACAGAAAACTGAAATTGTCGTATGGGGATGGGCATCGCCGGACGAAAAAATTAAAATTAAAGGTAGCTGGAGCCGGTCGGAAACTAAAAGTGTGCGTGCAGACAAGAACGGTAAATGGTCGGTTAAAATTAAAACATCCCGCGCAGGAGGACCTTTTAAACTTGAAATCAAAGGCAAAAATACTATTTGTTTTAATAATATAATGCTGGGTGAAGTGTGGCTCTGTTCAGGTCAATCTAATATGCAGTTGCCGGTATGGCAATGCAACAACGCAAAAAAGGAAATCGCAGATGCCAATTTGCCGAACATTCGTCTTTTTAATGTTAAACGTGATTTTACTGATAAACCGAAAGAAGACTGCGTTGGTAACTGGATGGAGTGCAGCCCGGAAACGGTATCGAATTTTTCTGCAGCAGCATATTTTTTTGGATGTGAATTGAACAAAAAACTTGGTGTTCCTGTTGGGCTTCTGCTTAGTTGTTGGGGAGGTACGATGGCTGAAAACTGGACGCCTAAAAAAGCTCTTAGGGCAAATAGTAATTTTGTACCAATTCTTGAGCGCTATCAATCTAATATATTATGCTATGCGGAAAACAAAAAGAAATATGATGGAAGTCTTATTCCGGAATGGAAAAAACAGGTAAAAAAAGCCGAAAATAAAAAAACAAAACTTCCAAAAAAACCTAATCCGCCTATTGATTGGGCACATTTTCACAAAAAACCAAGTGGACTTTATAATGCAATGATCGCTCCAATTGTACCATTTACTATCAAAGGTGTTATATGGTATCAGGGTGAATCTAATTCTTCCAGAGCTCATCAATATCAAACGCTTTTCCCGGCTTTGATAAAGTCTTGGAGAGATGTATGGTCTCAAGGTGATTTCCCGTTTTATTATGTTCAGATCGCACCATTTAGATATACAAAATATTGGGAAGATTGGATTTCTTGTGAATTGCGTGAGGCTCAGCTAATGGCATTATCAGTTACCAATACCGGAATGGCAGTAACTATGGACATTGGTAATGTTGAAGATATTCATCCTAAAAATAAACTGGATGTAGGCAAAAGACTCTTGCTTTTGGCGCTGGCAAAGGATTACGGTTATACTAACATAATTTATTCCGGTCCA
>JAOZNZ010000966.1 GCA_029933535.1 bacterium
GCAGATGAAAAAAAAGACGTTATTCAGTTCGCAACAGTTAATGCTAATTATCGTGTTGGTCTCGAAAAGCTTGCAGAACAATATCAAAAACTCCACCCTAATATCAAAATTGAACTCTCAATCATCGGTCAGGAATTCGAAACCTGGATCCGTACACGCATGGTAGCCGGTGGAGATATGATCCCTGATATTTATAACGCTAATTTTACCAGGGGTTATGATGAACAGGGGAAATTAGTCGCGTTAAACGATTACCTGAATGAAATAAATCCTTACACCGGAAAACCATGGAAAGATAGTTTAATTACAACTATGCTTGAACGATACCGAAAGGCAGGTAAATATTATATGCTGCCTTACGATTATGTTGAAATTGCAGTTTTTTATAATAAAGATATCTTTGAAGAATTAAATCTTAAAATTCCGGAAACATGGGACGAATGGCTCGCTACCTGTAAAAAAATTCAAGAAGCGGATTTGATCCCTATCGCTGTTGGCGGAGATGCCGCTTCTTTCTGGGCAGGGGATATGGGCTGGATTGTGCGCTTACTTAACGATGCATACTTAAGAGATTTACTTCCCGAAATTGTCAGTCGACCCGGCGATTGGGATTATGAACCTTCGAGGAATGCTAACTATCATTACAATCCAACTAATGTTTACGCAGATCTTCTTGTCGTTTACAATAAAGAGAGAATGTTAAATGCTGTGCTCGATGGCACTTTTGATTTTTCATCACCTAAATTTCAGCAGATCTATGTCCGACTTAAAGAACTATCTCAATATTTTCAACCGGGATTTATGGGTATAAATTCCGGTAGCGCTATTCAGCTTTTCTACCAACAGCGCGCTGCTATGTGTATTATGGCAAGCTCTTTTGTTAGCGGAATCCTTTACGATTTTGAAAGAATGGCGCCGGAAGACAGATTCAATTTCGGGAATTTCTGGTTCCCGACTATTACTAATGACCCCATTTGCTGTGGACCATTTCGCGGTGTTGGCGGAGGTGGAATGACTCTTTCAATTTTGAAGAAAGATGATCCGCAACATGAAACCAATGTTGTCGATTTTTTTAGATTTATTACCACTCCGGAAGCAGGGCGCATTATGGTTAAATCTACCATTGAAGATAAGCAGCCGCTTGTTGGTCCGCTATTAATTAAAGATGTTAAACTGCCTGAAAATCTTGCCGATAAATACAGCGTGTTTATGAACAGAGGATTTGAAAAATATAATTTCAGAGGTCTGCTCGATGAACAGGAAAGCGTGAATGAATGGGT
>JAOZNZ010000284.1 GCA_029933535.1 bacterium
AATCCTGAAATTGGTTAACTCTTTTAATTCCTCCGGGAATCTTACTAAAAAACAAAAGGTGCAAAGAGTTAAATATTTCAACGCGTGGAACAATCCGTCAATAAGGGGTATTACAGGCAATCCATACGATTCTCCCGCGTATTGCGAACTTAACAGTTCTGTCCTTTCGACTGAAGAAATTGAATGTATTATACAAAGTACGGATGATTTAGAAGCTCTTTGCGAAATTGCAATGTCTCTTGGGTGTGGTGATGAAACAATAAAAGATATTCACGCAGCGAAAAAGATTTATGAATGCATTCGAGAAGAAACGCAAAAAGTTTAAAAGAATAAACTGTACACACGTTCATCATGGTCGACGTCAAACGTCAAATATCTTTTGCGTTTATTTATCGTAAAAGCTTGACACGAACCAGGTTTCAATTAACTTAAAACGCCGATTGATATCGGCGTTTTATTTTGAATACGTATGAATACTTTGCGCTGCGGAAGGAAGCATGCTTACTCCAAACCAGGTGATAAGCAAAGCAATTGTCGCTAACACAAGAATAAACATTTGAAGTTTTACCGACTTTTGCATGCGCCAGTAAACGTGAATATAAATTGCGTATGCCCCCCATGTGATCAGCGCCCATGTTTCTTTCGGGTCCCAGCTCCAATAATTTGTCCAAGCCTCTTTTGCCCAAAAAGCACCGAAAAGCATACCCATTGTCATCAAAGGAAATCCAATTTGAACAAGATTAAAAAGGATTGTTCCTTTTGACGGCTCAATTTCTTCATTTTTAAAAAATGCCGTGACAAGATTCCATAAAGCTATAAGCCCGGAAAGAGCAAGGCAACTGTATGACACCATATAAACAACAACATGCGGAATAAACCATGGACTTCTTAACGCCGGCCTCATGGTTTGATCAAAAGCTTCCGGGCTAAGAATATCTTTTACGCACATTACGCATGCCAGAAAAAGAATAAGAATAGTAACAGCACGCTGCGGAAATTTGAAATGAAGTATCGCGGCAATAACCGGCAAAAAACACGCAAACCATAATTTCGTTTCGCCCATAGTTCGCATCGGTGGCCTTCCGAGATTAATCCATAAAAAAACAAGAAGCGCGACTACGCAAAGCCAGCCAGTAAGCATAAAAAGCAAACCTGTACGTGAGCGTTTAAAAACGTAACTGAGAATAGCTGTCAGCCACATCGCCAACGCTCCGCATAACGCAGTTCTGATTATTAAATCTGTATTTACAGAATCATTTAGTGACATAATCATTTTATAAATTTTGCAAAAACAATGTAGCTGCCGGAGACCGGAACGTCCGGTTCGATATGTGCGAGCCGGTGGAGTCCACAAGCTCGAATTGAAATCCCCCTAAACCCCCTTTACAAAAGGGGGAATGCTCGCGGCTACATTGTTTGTATTAATTGTTTGCTTTGCATCAACACAAACTTCCTCCCTTCCACGGGCGAAACCACAACATCCAGAATGTGCCTGCCATAATCATTACAAAACCCGTATAAACATATTTCAGCAGCGGGTCTTTTGTAATAGTGAAGCCGGCAGTACGTGTTGCGGCACCCATGGGAACATCGTAGTCCATAAGATAAATATCATAGTCACCAATTTTAAGAGGGTGGTTCACTGTCAAAAACTTGCGACTAGGCTGTCCGTTATCCATAAGAACATTTAGTTCCGCCTGGAATTTTTTTGGAGTTGGCGAAAGCATAACAAGAACTCTTCCTATGCTCAAAGGCAGTTCTTCGGTATTAGAAAAAGGCCCTCCGCAGCTTATCCATCCCTGCGCGAGAAACTTGCCATTCGGTCCTGTAGCGCGAACAAGCGCTGCCGGACACGCTCCTTTGACTTCAGTTTTCCTCCAATCATTGCTTATCATTTCATGAATTGCCGAAGGAA
This sequence comes from bacterium, assembly GCA_029933535.1. Taxonomy (GTDB): domain Bacteria; phylum Auribacterota; class UBA3054; order UBA3054; family B51-G9; genus B51-G9. Next base: position 1,916 of record JAOZNZ010000284.1, read on the forward strand.
TAAAATCCAAAACTTTCACTGAGATCTCATTCCAGTTAAATTCAGCATCTTTTTTGCATAACCCGTTGGCTTTAGTTATTTTTTCCCCGCCGTTATCCGCGCGAGTGACTAGTGCCAGAGCCGGTGGATAGCTTTCTAATTCAAAGGAAGCAAAGGAAATTTTAGCTGGAAGAGTTATTTTTTTTTCGTGCAGTCCAAACGAGTTTTTAGGCGAATTGTTAAGCCGCAATCTTATTTGCATATCCACAACTTCAGAAGTTCCAAAAGTGGCCGCAACAAGCACCAGCAAAACCCCGCCGTGCACAAGCATAAATCCCATTTTACGAAAAGATAAGTGCCGTATTTTTTTTCCGATGGCTGTTGAGAGAGAAATTATGAGAATAAGAATACATCCCGCAAAGTACCAACTATGTTGAAGGTTTGTAATGCGAATTTTTTTGAAAAACAAACCCGGAAACGGAAGCTCAAGAATCGCTGAAGGCAAGCATGTAGCAATAATCAGCAAAACCGTCATAACTATTCCACATGCCAGCGGCAAGTGTAATCCGGCAAGCCAACGAACAATCAAGCGTTTTGAGAATAAAAATCCGATAGCCATAAAAACAAAAACAAAAACAATAGCAATAATTCTATTTGCCGGATAAGGAGGAGAAACAGCGGGAGAGCCGTTGCTTAACAGTTGAACTGCCAGGAGGGGTAAAGATAAACAAAAAACAACAGCAACACTCTGCCGGAGCCGCCAGGGTTGCTTCCAAAAACTTTTTTGTGAATTGGGAGAAATATCCAGTGTCATGTTAAGGTTGTGAAGTTGCCCCTTACTTTCCACCGGCTCACTTCGTTCTCCGGCGGCTACATTGGATGAGGCTTACTTCGTTCTCCGGCGGCTACATTGAATGCGCAATTTAAATTTTCTTGGCGGGTTTTTTCTGAAGTCTTGCAATGCGGGCTTTCGCTAATTCAACACGCGCCTGCTGTGCCAGATCGGTAGCGCCCGCAAGGACGCGTGCACATTCCTGCGGTGCGTGAAATCCCATGCCATTATTTGCCGCGATAAAATCCCACCGCATTTGACCTTTTCTAATCAGAGAGCGTACAGGTTCAAGTTCTTTGTCATTCAAGCCTTCTTTCATTGCGGCGCCCACTTCATCATGAGCCAGAACAAGTGCATTTCCTGCACGTTTCAAAAGTTCAAAGTTTCTGTCCTGAATTTTTTCAACGCGTGCAACAGCTTCTTCTTTGCTCCAGCGGTGGCATACAGCGCACGAATTATCAAAGTTTTTCAGAGGAGATTGAACATGATGGTCTGAAAATTTCACACCGCCTTCGCTTATGTAGGGCATATGACAGTCCGCACACGCAACTCCGCGCGCCGCATGGATACCTGCCGAGAAGATTTCATAATCGGGATGCTGCATTTTAACCATCCGTGTTTTGCTTACCGGATGAACCCAATCGGTAAAATTTTCCTCTTCATAATATTTTTCTATCTCATCAATATTGATTCCGTTCTTCCACGGGAAAGTCAAATAATTTTTTGAACCTTTGAAATAATATTCTACATGGCATTGCGCGCAAACGAGAGTCCTCATCTCCTGATGACTCACTTTGTCAATATCTTTCCCCTGCGCCGCAAAAGCTTCTCTCAATGCCGGCCGTGAAATTCTCAGGTTCATTGTTTCGCCATCGTGACAATCAGCACATCCGATTGAATGAGTTATTTTATCTTCCAGGTCCCAGAATTTTGAAGCGTAAAAGTTAGTTAATCCCATTTGTTTCATGAGCACAGGTACATCAGGACTTTTACATGTCCAGCAGGTTCCCGGGAAATCTTTTCCTTTATCTTTATTAGGATGATTTCTTTTGTGGCGAAGTGATTTTGTAACATCTTCCAAAGCGTGTGCATGTCCACGGTCATCGTTATATTCAACAGAAAACGCGTATCCCGCAAACAATTTTATATTGTTAGGATCTTTTTCAAGATGAGAAAACTGAGTGGGTCCTCCATATTTTGTCGCGCCTTCGCTTTCTTCGGTTCTTTTCCAACTGTCATATTCGCGGGGATAGTTATCTTTATATTTTTCGTTATCAGGTTCCATGGAATCCAGTGGTTTAAGAACCATGGTCATCTTACCTACTTCCAACTTTCGTTCGAGAAGCTGCGCGGTAATAATACCGACAACAAAGACTGCCACCATACAGCCGAAGAAAACCATCCAACCTATATAAGGGCTCAATTTATTTATTTTATTTTCACTCATTTGGAAACTCCTTAATATAATTTTAGTTTTGTAAATTAATTATTCCGGGATATCTTGCGTAAGGCGTTGATGACAATGCGTCTATTCTTCCATGTACAACTTCGCGATGGCAATCTCCGCAAAATCTGTCTGTCTGATTATATAAAGCCATTGTCTGAGTTTGCCTTGGATGACATCTCAAACAATTTTCCTGAACTATTTCTTTATAATTTTCTGAAAGCCTGATAACCTGAGGTTCCTGCCGCGTAAGAAAAATATACATATCCCACAATCCTGATTTTTGTTTTTGTGCAAACTTTTTGGCAAGATTTTGATTGGGAACATGACAGTCGTTGCAGGTTGCATCTCTTGCATGGCTGCTTTTCGACCAGGTAACATAATGCGATCTCATCACGTGACAGGTTGCGCAAACATCAGGATTGTCGCCCAGGAACCCAAACGCATTCAGCAAAGTCATGAAGACCAGCATTAAGCCGCAGGCAACGCCGGCCAAACCATAACAGGCGAACCGGAGAAAAGCCGGCATCCATTTCAAGCTGAGAAATTTGATTATGGAAAGAACTATATTACCGATAGTATTGAACATAATATCTTAATTTGCATTTAGTGCCTGACTGAAAATCCAACAATTCACATAATAGGTACTCGAAAAGATAATATGGTATTATAATCTTTTTTATTGTATATTGCAAGTGAAAAAATGTGACATGCGATAGGTTCGTACGCGGGACGCTAATATGTGTTCAGAATATTTTGGATCCGTTTACTGCGTCCCTACAGGACGCTTTTTGTGATTTTATCATTTTCCCCGCGCTAAAGCACGGGGCTATAAAACTCTGTGGCTTC
>JAOZNZ010000967.1 GCA_029933535.1 bacterium
CTGATAATTCAGGTGCCAAAGAATTAATGTGCATCAAAGTTCTCGGCGGCACTCGCAGACGATACGCTCATATAGGCGATATAATCGTTGGGACGGTAAAAGCCGCCCAGCCGGACAGTAATGTGAAAAAAGGCGAAGTAGTTCGAGCCGTAATAGTTAGAACAAAAGCTAAAATATCAAGAAAAGACGGCAGTAAATTAAGATTTGACAGTAATTCTGTCGTAATTATCGATGCCCAATTGAACCCGCGTGGAACGAGAATATTCGGTCCTGTTGCAAGGGAATTGCGTGAGAAAGATTTTATGAAGATTATTTCTCTCGCTCCGGAAGTGGTTTAATAAAAAAGAATAAGAATGGAGCAATAATGAAACTAAAAAAAGGGGACCTTGTAAAGGTCATTACAGGTAAAGATAAAGGTAAGGAAGGCAAAGTTATTTCAATAATAACAAAAACCGACCGCGTGTATGTTGAAGGTATTAACCTGGTAAAACGTCATGTTAAACCTAACAAAAAAGTACAGAAAGGCGGTATTATTGAGAAGGAAGCATCAATGCACATCTCAAACGTAAAAGTAATCAGCTCCGGCGAATAGATAAAAGAATAAGAAACAAATCAGGTTGAATAATGACCGAAAAAAAGAAAAAAGATATTCCAAGATTTTACCAGATGTATCTGGAAACAATGGTTGATAAACTCAAAAAAGAGTTAAATTACAATAATGTTAACCAGGTGCCTAAAATTACTAAAATAGTTGTTAGTATGGGCGTTGGTGAAGCAATTAAAGATAATGCCATTTTGCAGGATGCTGCGAATGAGCTTTCAGCAATAACAGGTCAGAAACCTCTGCTTATTAAAGCTAAAAGATCGGTTTCTAACTTTAAATTGCGCGAAGGTGTGCAGATTGGCTGTAAGGTAACTCTCAGAAGTACCCGCATGTATGAATTTCTCGAAAGATTAATTTGTATTGGTTTACCACGAATCAGGGATTTCCGTGGAATTCCGGCAAACTCATTTGATGGTAATGGGAATTATTCGATGGGAATTGACGATCAGTTAATTTTCCCTGAAGTAAATCCTGATAAAGTAAAACGTACACAAGGCATGAACATTACAATTGTTACTACTGCAGTTAACGATGACGCCGGAAAAGCGCTCTTGCGCGAGTTCGGTATGCCTTTCACTAAATAGTATTAAAAGAGGTAAGTAAGTGGCTAAAACAGGTCTGATACAAAAACAAAGAAGAACCGCTAAATTCGGCGTAAGACAATATAACAGATG
>JAOZNZ010000285.1 GCA_029933535.1 bacterium
GAAAGAAAATCACGACCTGTAGGACTGACTTTCGGTTTGCAAGCTGTAACACCTATGATAAGAAAGCCTATAAATAAATAAAGTACAATATTTTTTTGAAGAGAAGAGGGCATATGTATTTCCTTGTTTTTATTAATATTTTTTGACACGGATTACACGAATTAATATAATTACTTTTACCACTAATGAACACAAATAAACACGAATTAATATAAATTTATTTATTAATCTAATATTTTTTGTCTTAAATTACTAAATAGACGTGCTGTTAATCACCGCCGAATTCCGAGTTGTCAGAGTTTTTCATTGCTACAACTGTCTTCATAATTTTCCTTTTTGTGTAGTTAGATTTAATTTTTTATTTCTAATTCCAGTAGCCATCCGTTGAAGCGATAAGTTAGAATCTTTAATGCACTAATTTATGTTCTAATTTTTCGGCAAGCCAAATTTTAATAACAGATTGCCTGGGAACACCAAGCCGCCTTGCTTCTTTATCAAGTGAATGAATCATCCAAACAGGAAAATCGACATTTACTCGTTTTTGTTCTTGTTTCGGACGTCGCATTTTTGAAAGATCAAGATATTTAGTAATGTCTTTTCCCTCATCAAATTTTTTATCTAAATTTTTAGCTTTCATATATTTTTATCTCCTCTAATCGGGAACGGCGCACAGATATTATTCGAATATTCCCCTCCCGATATGTAATTATACCAGACCAATGCTTTCCGTTTATTTTTCCTATAATTATAAATCGAATCTCATCAATTGTTTTGGCTGGAATTTCTACTAAATTAGAATCTTCCCATAATTCTTGTGCTTCAACAAAATCAATTTCATGTTTGGCTTTATTAGATTTACTTTTATTTATATTGAATTCAAAATTCATGGTATAATTATTATACCTTATTTATATCAATATGTCAATACCCAGTTCCGGCGACTAAATCAAAGAATCATAAATTCTAATATTAATATTTTTAGAGTTAATCATTGTTTTGCCCTCGAATTTTTTTGTTAGCTTTTCGGCTTGGTATTATTGTTTTAAGAAAATAATCCTCACCATCTCTAATATAAGGAACTAAATATGCATAATTACGTACCATTACAACCATAATCCTTTGTCAAGTTATGATGGTTGTCTAACGTTATAAACTGAGCCGCGATCTCAACGGCCTATCAAGGGATTGCCTCCATTAGCGGCCAACGGTCAAAATCATGGTTTAGTTTTTGCCCATCGGCAGAGCGGATCACCCACTGGTCTTTAGGCGCTTTCACATCATACGTAATACGTTCTGCGTTTGGCCATTGGAATTCCTGATAGAGTCTATTCGGATCAGGATTTGCCGTTGAAACCTCCTGCAATATTTTTCCGGGATTTTCTTCACGAAAGAGGCAGAAAACACCAAGGTTTTGACGGGAATAAACAGCAATGAAGAGATTCTCGTTTCCCTGATACACTGTCCAGAGATCATTTTGGGCTGCAGGTACCCAACCATCCGGGATATGGACGGGACCTGCCGCGCAGGCAAAGTTGCGGTAAACACCGGTATTATTCCATTCTGTAAACGCATCTCCCGGCCCTGCAATATGCAGAACTTCTTTTAGATCCTTAGCTTGGTCATTTAGCATCAGAGTGATCGGGCGTGCCACAATCATCGAACGTCGTCCCCGATGCACCCCCCCGGCGCTGATCAGGTAATCCGGACTGCCGGAATAGATCTCCGGAGATGCTCCTGGTCCGTGCCCTATTCGAGCGAAATACTGAACCGGCTTTCTTTCAACCCAGCGAACGACCTTGTCCGGAGGCCGGTAGGGGAAAAGACAAGCCCATAAAGCGTGGTGATACCCACCAGTAAGTTCCAGGTCCAAAGCCGGGTCTTCCACTAGCAGACTCATCCAGACCTTCATGAGAGCGGTGTGATAGTCGCCGTTCAAAGAAGTGATGTCAGCTTTGCGAAGTTGGCGTCGGAAAGGGGCGTAACGTCGGAGCGCGAAACTGCCAACCGCATATTCCCAGTTGAGTCTGTCCAAAATCTCCCGGGCTGAACGCCTGATTGCTTCAGAGCCAAACGCCTCGAGATTCAAAAGCGCTGTCATGGTGTATCCGAGGTAGGGCACGGAATTGAATTCATAGAGTCCGGCTTCACGCAACTCCTTCAGAAATGAGAGAAGCCATGTTTCCAACCCGTTTTTCAGATTGTTATACCTGGGATCTGCATTCCCATGAAGCGCTAACCAGCGGTTTTTCAGATAGCGGGAGCCCTCTGTCATCAAAAGGTGATTTTCGGTATCACGTACCAGCCCCAGTGTTCTTGGTACAGTGATTGCGGGATTTCCTCCCTCTTCTATCAGAAGCGTTGAGAGGAGGTGATCGCGGGTCTCAGGGAAAAGCACGTATGGAGACTCTCCGAAGAGATAGAGCACCCCGGTCAATGCAGCAAGGGTAAAATCGTAATCTCCGTTTGGGTGAAGCGTCCAGGTCGAACCACTTCGACCCCAGGGATGTTGATTCAAAAGGTAGGTATTGACTGCCTCAATATCTTGCTTCAAGGCCAGTTTCGCTAAAAGAATTCTGGGGGCGTTAACTTTTCCATTCTCTTGCCAATTTGGAAGTTTCTGAACTGCCCAATACTGAAGGATATCCTCTGTCAAAGCAGAGCTATCCTCCCAACTCATGGTTCGTTCGTGTGGTACTTCGCTGGACCCCGAATTTAGGGGAATATGCTTCCAACGAACGGCTCCAGCGTAATACCCAACAAACAAGAGCCCTTGCCATAGCAGGAAAATGCCACAAGCAATGAGGCAAAAGGCAAAAATTTTTTTGTGAATCTGTTTGCTCATCATCAGATACCATTGGTAAAACAGGTGGCTCTGCATGAATTAGTTCGTTTAATTATTTTTTTTCACTAGTGTCATGTCAAGTTTGTAATGGTATACAAGCAAACACAAATGTGGCTGCAAGCGAGGCACGAGCTTGTGGACTCCACCGGCTCGCTCCGCTCTCCGGCAGCTACATCCTTTTTGATAACTTTACGGCGTTGACATGACACTAAAATGTGACGCAATCTTTAGGGCACTTAACATCACTTCCCAGAACTTTTCTACATTTATTTTTCTACCAGCATAAACATTAGGCTTCTTACCTGTTCGATTATAGAGATCAACAACAGTTTGACCAAGACTCATTTGATTTAAAATAAAGCAGTAAATCTTCACATAGCAATCCAAAATCTCCTAATTTCTGGACAATTAACATTTTTTAGTATTAAGGGATTCGCTTGACCTTGGTAGACAGGAATATTCCTTTTACCTAAAATATTTAACCACTCTACAGTATTAAACGTTGTCTTTTCAACATCTTGGTTGCCACCAACAATACTAATTCCTAGTAATTCTAAATCAGGGTGAAAAGCTGCCAAAGTGATTGCAAAGCAATCACTTTGTCAAATAAAGTATAATTTCAGCTTGTAATTATGTAAAACATGTGAAAAATGGTCGTTATATGTTCTTATACATAATATTTAATTTATCCTTCCTATTCATTTGTGTTTATTTTTTTGCCAACCATTTTTGGCACGACAAAACACCCGCGTCACGCTTGCTTTCAGGCCAGAAAAGCTGGAATTCCGGACCGCTTTGATATTTCGAATAAAAATAAGCGTAGGCATCGCACACGCGAAAAGAGCGTTTTTCGCCGGAAGGCGGAGTGTCCGGATCATTGTTGGAGCCGCTAAAACTTAAGCCTAGTCCACTATTAAGTTTAATTTTTGCTTCAGTGCGGCTCTTCCATTTCTCGCGCGGATGGAAAGTGATGTCACCCACTATTTTTTTGTCCGTCAGCCCGCGTGACGCTTGTTTGTGAAACTCTGCCGTGTTAGGTAGCTGCGATCGCCAAAACTTTAGGATACAAAAACTATTTCCCCTGGCAAAGATATCTGACCACGGTGATTTTGGATTATTGAACAGGTAATCAATTGCCTGCCTGATGTTGGTGTTTGCGATGCCCTGAATTAACGGTTTTTGCAGGTCCTCGCTGGCAAAAGAAGCTCCTTTAAGTTCGGCATTTTGAATCCATGCCGCATATTCATCATAAGCTGTTTTATCACCGCAACGGACGCGTGCAAGGGTCATCTTGGAGATTATTCTTCCAAAATGTTCGACCGGATTGCCATTGAAGGCCAAAATATCATTTGGCTCTTTCCCGATATTCCATGCGCGTTCCAAGCGCTTTTTGAGTGTCGGTATTGCCGCTGCTTTGTTCCAGTCAGCTAAATACAGCGCCATTTGTCCCGCGTCTAAATACAGAAAATGATCTCGGGTCGAGCCGGTACGAATAGCTGCGATGTCATCCGAACGTTGTGCCATAAGCATAGAGACCGATGGTGTTCTTTCGTCGCGTAAACTTTCACCGCGCAATTTGATTTTTTGACCCGGTTTGCGTTTGGGTACCGTTCTCCAGCCGCCGTGACGTTCCACATCAGTGGGCTGCACGATATTGGCTGCGGCTTGAAGCCATTTCTCTTTGCCCGCCTTGTCGTCCTTCAACATTGCATAGTCGCGTTCGGCGGGAGGTAGATCGCCCATTTTTTTCCAGTGAGTGCGAATTTTAGCTGCCACCTCTTTCTTGGAAAGTTTCTCACCTTTTTCATCGAAAGTTTTGAACTGAACGCGCAGCAAATTCACCAAGGCGGCATAAGCGGCTTCAGAAACTGAAATCAAATGCCGCGAACGACGAAAATCACGATTGAAGGAGACGGAGCGTGTCAGGCGCGTGTCATTTACCATCGTATCCAAAAGCGGTTCGACGACGTCGTTGCCGATTTTTACCAAAGCTTTGATGCGTGAGTCTTTAGCGAGACAAACGCTTCCCGGCTGACTCCATTGGCGGGCGTCTACATTCTGCAAATCGTCAATTAGACCCGCGATGCCTTTTCCTGATGGAGATGGATTATTCCGGTTTGCCACGCGACGCTCGCAATCAGCCAGAAGTGCCGGCAATTGCGTCAAAAA
>JAOZNZ010000286.1 GCA_029933535.1 bacterium
CTTTAAATAAAACAGAAACTGTTCGATTGCATGTTTCAGCAGATCAGAGATTCGAACTCTTTGCAGATGGTGAACTTATCGGCAGAGGACCCGAACGTGGTGACAGATTTAATTGGTTTATTCATTCCTACGAAATTAAATTGCCGAAAGGAAAACATACGCTGACCGCTCGTTGCTGGTGGATTGGCGACATGGCACCCTTTTCACAAATAACACTTCGCGGCGGCTTTCTGCTTTGCGCGGAGGATAAAATGCATGAAATTCTTTCAACAGGTGCTGCTGATTGGCAGGTTGCAGAAATGGATGGATATAAATTTAAACGCTCAGAAGTTATGGGCGGTTCCGGTACTCAAGCTGGAACAACAGTTAACGCGGAAACTCTTCCGGCAGATTACAGAAAAGGGATTGGAATAAAATATGTTCGCGCATCCTGTGATTTTAAAAATGTTGAATCTGTTGAGGAAAGTCATGTTGGTTCGTGGTGGAAGTTAACGTCATCCACTTTACCTGAGATGTTAAATTTGCCGATAAAGAAGATGAAAGTTTTCCAGGCGGAAATTTTGGCAAGAAATCAAAAAAGAAATCCGATTGTTAAAAAAGAAAACAATAATCCGGATATTGCAGATCAATGCCAAAATCTATTTGATGGCAAAAAAAGTCTTATTATTCCAAAAAATTCCCGCGTGAGAATTTTGATTGATCTTAATAATTATTATTGCGCGTATCCTTCTTTGCTTGTAAATAAAGGTAAAGGAAGTTCGATTGATATTCAATGGTCTGAATCGCTTTTCGATAAACTTGAAGGTTTTACTAAGAACAACCGCAATGAAGTTTATAATAAAATATTCCATGGTAAAGGTGATAAATTCCTGCCTGACGGTAAAAAAACTTTTCTTGATGTGCTTTGGTGGAGGGCAGGCCGTTATGTTGAAATTTTTGTGAATACCGCAGACGAAGAGCTGAAAATTGAAAAATTTAGTTTTCACGAAACTCATTACCCTTTCAAAAAAGAAGCAAAACTTTCTACTTCAGATAAATCTCTAACTTCTTTTTTTCCAATAGCTTGGCGTACAATGGAAATGTGTTCCCACGAAACTTATATGGATTGCCCATATTATGAACAATTGATGTATATCGGCGATACACGCCTTGAAGTTTTGGTAAACTATGTTATGACTTCCGATGACCGCCTGCCGGAGAAAGCGTTAAAATGTTTTGATATGTCAAGAAAAACTTTCGGGCTTGCGCAATCACGATATCCCTGCAGATACATAAACCTGATTCCCCCGTTTTCTTTGTGGTTAATTTGTATGACTCACGACCATTTTATGTGGCGGGATAATCCTGATTTAATTCGTAATATGTTACCGGGGGCAGATGCAATCATAGCTCATTTTCACCCGCATGTCAATAAAAACAATCTTTTGGATTATAAATCGCCGTGGTGGGAATTTGTTGATTGGGTTCCGGATTGGTTTTACGGTATTCCTTCAGGAACAGAAGATAATATTTCCGGAATTTTAAACTTACAGTATATTCTTTCACTTAAAGCTGCCGCAGAAATGCATAAGCACTTCGGCGAAAAATTCCTGGCGGACGAATATTTTTCGCGTGCAGAGAAAATTTCAAAAGCGTTTAATAAAAAATTCTGGTCGGAAAAACGCGGGCTTTTTGCTCACGATGTTAAAAAGAAAAATTTCAGCGAACATGCACAGTGCCTCGCTGTTATTGCCGGGATTGCAACAAAAAATCAAATTCGTCAAATATCGAAATCAATTTTTGATGATGATTTGGATAAAACAACAATTTATTTTTCACATTACTTATTAGAAACACTGCCATTAATCGGAAAAATGGATAACTTTATTGAAAAAATAGATTTCTGGCGTGACCTTGATAAACAAGGTTTTAAAACTCTGCCGGAAGCTCCGCATCCTTGCCGTTCTGACTGCCATGCATGGGGAGCGCATCCGATATATCATTTTTACACGAAGTTACTTGGTATAACGCCAAAGTCTCCCGGTTTTAAGGAGATAAGAATTAAGCCGTATTTATGCGGTTTAACAGAAATATCAGGAGTAATGCCTCATCCGAAAGGAAAAATAGAAGTTAATATCACAACCAAAAAAGAAAATATTGCGGTAATTTCTATTCCTAAAGGAACAAAAGGAGAATTTGTTTGGGGCGGAAAAACTTACCTTCTTAAAGCCGGAAAACAGAAGATAAAATTAATTTTAAAATCATGAAAAAATTTTTTATACTTTATCTTTTTCTTTGCTTTCCAATATTCATTTCAGCTGAAACGAAACCTGTAGATTCAAACACACTACATAATAAAATAATGTGCGGATATCAGGGATGGTTTACTGCCGCAGGCGATGAAAATGAACTTGACAGATGGATACACTGGGCAAGAAATCACGAAAGCCCAAATGGTACCAATCTTCTTGTTGAAATGTATCCTGATCTTTCTGAATTCAGCGACGATGAATTGTTTGCCACGGATATGACAATGAATGGTACAAACGCGTATCTGTATTCCGGCAGAACATATAAAACAATTAATCGGCATGTCAAATGGATGAAGGAATACGGCATCGACGGTATTTTCGCGCAGCGCTTTGTAGTAGCACTTTATCAGGGAATTGATTATGTAAACCACATAAAAACTGTTAGCCGGAATCTTCTCAAAAGCTGCGAAGAGCATGGTCGTGTTTTTGCGGTGATGTATGATGTTTCCGGATCTACTGAAGAAAAATTCTGGAAAACAATTAAGGCAGACTGGATAGATATGGTTGACAAAGGCATGATGAATAATCCCCGTTACCTCAAACACAACGGTAAACCTGTTGTTGCTATCTGGGGCTTTGGCTTCAAAGACGGAGTACATCCGCCAACTAATCCTGCAGTTGCTCAAGCGGTTATTGACTGGTTCAAAACCAATGCTCCGCCTAAGTACAGAGCAACTGTTTTAGGAGGAGTTCCGGGATTTTGGAGGACTTTGAATGGAGATTCCCGCACAGACCCGGCATGGGCAGACGTTTACCGTTCGTTTGATATCATAAGTCCATGGTCGGTAGGTCGTTACGGGAATCAGGCAGGTGCTGATGATTGGAGAAAGACAAAGATTGTACCTGATCTCAAAGAAACACATAAATCCGGTATTGATTATTTCCCGGTAATCTGGCCCGGATTTTCCTGGAAAAATCTAACAGGCAACAAGCCTAACCAAATTCCCCGTAACGGCGGCAAATTTTTCTGGCGTCAGGCATACAATGCAGTTTCAGCCGGAGCTGAAATGATATATGTCGCAATGTTTGATGAAGTAGATGAAGCAACAGCTATTTACAAAACAGCGCCAACCACCGCTGAAACACCCGACCAGGGATTCTGGCTCACTCTCGATGCAGATGGTTATTCTCTCCCGAGCGACTGGTATCTTCGTCTCACCTGTGAATCGGGAAAAATGCTGCGACATGATATTCCTATTACATCGATTATTCCTGCAGATCCCGGTTCTCATCATGCATCAACGAATATCTTAGAAGTCATCAAAGTTAAATGTATGTCAACAAACGCCGGCGCAGGATCGAATTCCATATTGAACAAAAAAGAGTAGTGTCATGTCAAGTTTGTAATGATATACAAGCAAACACAAATGTGGCTGTCCCGATTGATCGGGATGGACTCCACCGGCTCGCTCCGCTCTCCGGCAGCTACATCCTTTTTGATAACTTTACGGCGTTGACATGACAGTAGCCTGTTTCGACCCGAAACAGGCTGTTTATCAAAAAGTTTATGTAAAATTTCAGCAAATCTTTTATTGTTGACAACCTGCTTCGGGTCGAAGTAGGCTACTTGCGGCAATTAAACATTTCACGTACTCTGAAGGACTTTTTCAAAATATCATTTACAATTTTTAACCAAAACGTTATAATTGTTGCATCGTTGAATAACGTGCTCAAAAAAATTTTGCAATATTATTTTTACTTAGCAGTCATTTCGCCCAGACATACGTCGGGTTAAAAGGTCGAAATGACGTACCACCCTTTTCGAGTAGCGTCTAATTAATAATCCATTGCCTTTTAAACAATATGATTCTATCAAAACTTTTCTCCGTGTTCGCTGCTGCTCCTCATATAAAACGTCTGCCCGATGATGAAGTTAAACGTTTATATCCGCGTTATCGATGGCGAATTATGGAGTCAACGTTTCTTGGCTATGCGGCATTTTATCTTGTCCGTAACAATCTGGCAGTAGTTGCAAAAGATATAGAAGGAGCTTTGCAATACGACCACTCCATGATCGGAAGTATCCTCGCTTTAACGGCAATTAGTTATGGAGTTGGTAAATTCTTAATGGGCTCTCTGTCAGACCGCAGCGATCCTCGTAAATTCATGGCAGTAGGATTACTCCTGACAGCATGTTTAAACTTTGCATTCGGAAGTGTGGCAAGCTATGGATTACACATGCTTCTCTGGGCAGCAAACGGTTTCGTTCAGGGAATGGGATGGCCGCCATGCGGACGCAGTATGGGCCATTGGTACAGCGAAAAAGAACGTGGACTCACCTTCAGCATCTGGAACACATCACATAATCTTGGAGGAGGAATCGCAGGCATTCTGGCGGCGTGGGCAGTATTACATTTTGGCGGTTGGCAATACGCGTTTTACGTTCCGGGAGCAATTGCGGCTATCGGTTCTGTGTATCTATTCTTTCGGTTACGCGACACACCACAATCTGTTGGTTTACCTCCGATTGAAGAGTACAAAAATGACTACACTGAAGACGAAATTCAACATGGAACTGTTGAACGTGAGCTGACGACAAGGGAATTATTTATTGATAAAGTATTAACCAACAAATACATCTGGCTGCTGGCAATCGCAAATTTCTTTTGCTATATCGCCCGATATAGTATGCTGGATTGGGGACCCATGTATCTTAGGGAAGTCAAAAACGCGACACTTGCCGGTGGAGGAATTGCAATACTTGTCATTGAATT
>JAOZNZ010000968.1 GCA_029933535.1 bacterium
GTTTTTCAGACTCCCTAAAGGGGAGTTTCATCGTAGCATAGGGTTAAACTCGCGATAGCGAGAGCAACCCTATGTTATTAATAAAAACACCATTGCACTCTGTAGGAGTGCTTCAATTCTTTCTTTGCTATACTTTGAAGTACTCCTACAGAGTGCATTTTTTTGTTTTTTCATGCCTACGGCGTTGCCAAGTCTCCCTTTATAAAAGGGAGTACCCGCTATAGCGGGGGAGGGATTTAAATCCCCCTGCCCCACTCCCGATGGAATAATCGGGATGTTCCACTTTAGGAAAGGGGGAATCAATGAATAATATAATTATTGACTTTTTAAGGATCGACTAATAGCATGAAAATTGAAAAGAACAATCCCGATCCAGGAAATCAAATTTGCTCAGAAGAGGAAATTTATTCAAAAGGACTTGCTGAAATTTATGACGCTATTGTTTACGGCAAAGATGAAGCTTATGCCGAAGCAGAAGAATTAGATTTTATAATCAAAAATCTCCATCCTGATAATACAAAAAAAATCCTCGACCTTGGTTGTGGTGTCGGAAAGTTTCTTGTTCCCCTTACCTCAATGAATTATAAAGTTACCGGTGTTGATATTAGTAAAGCAGTTTTGAATGAATGCCGGATTCGCCTCAAAAAACAAAATCTGAATGCATGTCTGATAAACCAAAGTGCAGATGAGATTGATTTTTCTTCTCAGTTTGACGCTATAATATGTTTGGATTCAGTAATATGCTACCTTAAATCACCTAAGAAAATAATTAAAGCATTAAAAAATGTGCGTAAAGCTCTGAAACCCGGAGGAAAGTTTTTTATTGAAAACAGAAATTTAATTTCTGATCTGGATTTTTACGCAGAACCAAATGTTGAAACGATTCAAACGGAAACGCTTAAAATTACATATACAAGTAAAAATAGTTACGATAAAAATTCATCTATTTATAATATTGATATAAATGCGGATGTAGAAAAGAATGGTAAGCATTTTTCTTTTGTTCATACTGAATCTATGCGTTTTATTTATCCTGATGAAATGATGAACTTCCTTAAAATTGCCGGTTTTGATATAATAAAATTTTTACCGGACTATGAGGAAAAAAAGACTGATGAGAATGAAATGATTTCTTTCGTTTTTATCGCGGAAAAATAATAACCACGAAGAACGCGAAAACTTTAACCACGCTAACGAAGTAACGCTGTACTCACGTTCATGAACACGAATAGACACGAATAAATATAATATAAATATTTAAACTTATTTATTA
>JAOZNZ010000287.1 GCA_029933535.1 bacterium
TGTCCAATATCAGAATTAACCCTGCCGTCAATATCCGCATTCGGATCTTCAACAACAGACTCGACTCCTTTTTTGTCAACAACAACAACTTTCTCATTTCCTGCTGCGCTATCCGACAAACCGATTACAGTTACTTTCTTGGTGGAATAAGCAATATCCCCACTTTTTTCGTTATATGTTTTTTCCCATACTTTATCTCCTTTTTTGTCATAGTAAGCAACATAATAAGCAACATAATTCCAAGTGCTGGTATTTTCCGACTGAACTGATACAGCGCACCCGCCGTTACCATCAGCCACGATTTGATCAACGGAAAAAGTGATATTTGATACATTGGTGGCAAGTTCATCCCGCCATTGTTCTGTTGCCGCGCGTGTCGAATAGCATAACATTGAAGCAACGAACGCGATTAGCGCAATAATAAAAAGATGTGTTTTCATATTTCACCTCCTG
This sequence comes from bacterium, assembly GCA_029933535.1. Lineage (GTDB taxonomy): Bacteria > Auribacterota > UBA3054 > UBA3054 > B51-G9 > B51-G9. The sequence goes on from JAOZNZ010000287.1 coordinate 454, forward strand.
GTTGAATTGTTATAATTATTATAACAAAAGTTATATTTCTTTAATTCTTTTCAATTCCCAAAAACATTTTGACGTGGCGGTTATGTCGGCTGCCGCATTGTGAGCGCCTTCAAATTCGGTTTTGAATAATTTGTAATATAATTCTGACAATCTTGGCCATTTATATCCGTAACGTCCCGGAATAGCGCAAAAGTTTGTCGTGCTCTCCATCGTACAAATTTTTCTTTTATCCGGTATTGGGTTTTGCATACCAAGCCGTAAGAATTCAGCTCCGATAATTTTTTCATCAAAATTCATATTGTGCGCGATAAGAAAATCCGCCTGATTTACTAAAGAATGAAAAGTTTGTAAAACTTCCATTAAAGAGTCACCCTCTCTTAAAGCCCGCTCAGTTGTGATTCCATGAACACGAACAACATCTGCCGGGATGGTATAACCTTCAGGTTTAATTATAAAATCGTCTGATTCAATCTGATTACCTTCTTCGTCCGATAAGATCCAGGCAATTTGAACCATTCTCGGCCAATTTGATAATTTCGTAACAGGAGCCTTCCAATCTTGCGGAACACCAGTTGTTTCTGTGTCAAAGAATAGGTACATAGTTATTAGTTATTAGTTAATAGTTAATAGTTATTGGTTATCAGTTAATAGTTATTTTATTTTAGATTTTGGATTTATGATTTTAAATTTTAATTCACTTTATGATTGAATATTTCTCGGTTTAATTCGGACCACGGATCACGGGCCACGGGCTACGGATCACGGATTACGGATTACGGCGCATCTTCGACAGACCGGCTGCAAGCGATACCCCTTACTTCACTGTGTTCAATTTCACCCAAACATTTATTTGTTGCCGGAGCCGCGGCACAATAGAAATGATGCAGCCGTCCGTCCTTTGAAATAATCCCGGGTTTATGGGCATGTCTCGAGTCAATGCTGCCGACAGGTCCGATGTCCACCAGAATTTCATTACCTTTTTGCCAGTGAATTAAGTCGTTGGAGAATGCTGCACCGTCACGTGCGTGTCCGTCAGAGCAATTTCCAAAATAGAACATAACCCACATATCATTGTGTCGAAACACGCATGGGTCGGATGCAAATATATCATCAAAATCGCCTTTGGAACCAACTAATAAAACAGGATTATCAGGATGCCGCTTCCAATTGACAAGGTCAGTTGAAATGGCAACTCCTGTTTGTTCGATCCATGGAACAGATTTATCAGTTTTATTCTTTGCGTTGTAGAAAAGATAGTAGGTTCCATCTGATTCAAGCAGCCATGATTTGTACAATCCCCCTGCTTCCCAAGCGCATTTCGGATCGGGTTTAAGTATTGGATCACCCACGTCCCATGTGCGCAGATTTTTTGAATAACATAGTCCAATCACTGCCGGTCCTGCTTCATATCCGGGTTTTGGGTATGCGTGATATGTTCCCACAAATCTGCCGTCAACTTTTTTGAGAGTACCGTTACCGAACAGTTCGTTGTCACGCATTATGCAAGTCAAAGCAACATTAAACTCGGTGACCGAGTTCTTTGGTCCTCTGCCCATGATCAAGCCTTCCTTTTTCCATGTCAGCAGATCATCAGAACGAGCCAAACCGGTCTGATAACCTGCACCGTCCCATCCAACATAAGTCATCCAATAAGAGCCATCATGATAGAATGGAAATGGGCAATCAACAGCATGACTGTCAAACTCCCCTTTTTTATATGAAGGGGAAATCAATAATTCATTGGATTTCTTTGGTGTACGTATGGCGTCAAAAAGTTTTTCAATATTTAATGGCATTTCACTTTTCTTTTTAATTTTATCAAATATTGCTGCGGCTATTGCTTGCATACCTTTATCACCCGGATGTGCGGCAACACCTTTGTGAGTGTATTCCCGTTCCGAGCGTGCATAATTTGATTCATCTTCACTAAGATTACTGATATCAACAAAGATTCCATCAATTTCCTTACAGGTTTGTTTGAGGATTTTATCTTTGATATTATCCGGCCAGAAACAGCTTCGGACGACAATAACAGGTTTGCTGTTTGACTTAAGGGCATTAAGAAGTTTCCTCATGCTGTTTCTGAATAGTGTTTTGGATTTCTCAGAGTTCAGTACAGGTACGTTCTCCCCAATTGCCACAATGACAAGATCAGCCTTGAACTCAAAACATTTCTTCAGCCTTTTATTTACATCATAAGTTTCGTATTTCTGTTCGAAATCCCCCAGGTTCTCAATCATCACTTTAGGTGTAGTACCCGTTAGTTCGGAAAGAGAACGTGCCAGGATGTGAACATAATCTTTCTCCCGGGAACTTGCGGCCATTCCCCAATTGCCTGACCAGTCAACAGCTGCCAAAGGACCATGCGAAGTAAGGCTGTTACCTAAGAACAATATCCTTTCTGCTTTGATATTGCCCGATGTTTTCTCCAGGGATTTTTTTGGTTGTGTTTCCGCTGGGGATTTGCATGGCTTTTCTGACGGGTTTCCGTAGCAGGAGAAAGCAAGACAGAACATCATTGTGTATCCAAAACTGAATTTATTCATATTTCTAGTCAAAGGTCGAAGGTCGAAGGTTAAAAGTTTAAGGTTAAAAGTTAATAGTTTAAAGAACCACCCCGCCCTTTGGGCACCCCTCCTTCGTAAGGAGGGGAATTATCTGACCACGGACCACGGACAATCACGGACTAATAACTATTAACTAATAACCGTAGTTCGAGATCTATGGTCCAAATACCGAATACCGAATACCGAATACTTCTTTACCATAATTGAAATTTTAAAAATTTCAATTAAACGAATTCCAAACCGGAATTCTCACCTATAATATCCGCTGCCAACAACCCATCCGAAAGGTTTAAACAGGAGTACGTATGATCTTTTGTTTTGTGTTGCGGTCTGTCCTTTTTTCGGGAAACAGTAATCGACATATCCGCCGCGTTTACCTTTTGCCATGAAATCTTTTACATAAAACACACCATTTTTGTCTTTTGCTTCAAGCCGGTTTTTACCTTCTACATCTTTATTTCCATACAGGACAACATTAACACCTTTAGTTGTATCGGCCCAGAAATATCCATCTTTACCGTATTTAAGTCCCCGCAAAAGATCAGCACCGATTTTTTTTGCCTGTTTTAGGTCCATTCTACCTTCTTGATGTTTTGTGTAGATCGCCTGAAGCATACTTACGGCTGTTTCAACCTCGCTTTTGATCAGCAGGTCCTGAGCTTGTGTTGCCGGCTTTTCAACATGTGCACAAGCAGCCAGAGACAAAATTGCTACATTTAAAAGAATTACAAAAACTGTCATTAATGTTCTTTTCATACTTCCTCCTTTTTTTGAGTTGGGTTCTGTCAAATAAAATAGTGCATAACTTGGCTCTGCTATTTTTTACCGCAAAGCGGTTATAGCGATTAGCCCCGTGCTTTAGCGCGGGGACAGCGTTAAACCAATTATTTCCGCGACAGGGTTGAGGAATTTTTGTCGCGGATAATGATGGGAAATTCATGTACCCCACGTTGAAACGTGGGGCTAAATGCCTTTGTGGCTTTGCCACATTTTGGCTAACCGTCCTTTTTCATTTTTTTATGTCTTATTTGACAAAACCTTGAGTTGTTCAATGCGTATAGTTTAGACACTGTGTATTACAAGATTTTACAATATTGTTTTTAAAAAAGCAAGTTAAAGAATTCTCTCACAAACGCGCAAAAGCCTCAAAGATAATACACCCAGTTCCGGAGACTAAATCAAAGAATTATAAAATATTAATAATATTTATCGTGTCTTCTTTTATTTCTTAACAGAATTGTTATGGAGAAAATAGGTGCTTCCTGGTATAACATTAAAGAACTTTTTATCAACCTTCACTTCCGCTCCTTTTTGATCAATACACTTGAATTCGTTCCAGCCGGGCAGTTTGAGTTGGAATCGCTGAGGAGAGTTATCCAATGTAACTTTCGGTTTATTAAGAGAAGTTTTCAAGAAAAAATCAAGATCAATCTTTTTATGAATTATAGTATTTCTCGTTATTGAAAGTTTTATCTCTGTGGGAGAAATTTGCTCAAGCCTGTAGAATCCGGAACCTGTATATTCGACAAAAGGAGAATTACCCCGACCAACTATGAGTTTAGGGGATTCAGGCAGTTTAAGCGGAATCCAGTCCTTAAGCGAATGAGCATAATAGACCTCGTTACTTGTAACTCTTAAAACCTGCCGGTGCTCAAAAGATACAGCAGTACCGGAAAAAATTTCATTGTCGGCCGGTGTTGGGTACTGAGTATTAAGCGGTACAGCGGCAAATGTTTTAGAAGCCACATTAAATGCCACTGTTTTAGCAGGTGTTATTTCATAATTGAAATAATGGCATCCCCAGTCGGTATTATATGGAGCAGTGATTGCAGCGTCATACTGAAACTGACAAGCTATTTGTGCCCCCATACTTCGCCATCTGCGTGCCATTGCCGGATACATTCCGACATTATTATACGTGCAGCAAATATCGAATTCGTAAACCATTTTAGCTTTATGGCGTACTTCTTCAGG
>JAOZNZ010000288.1 GCA_029933535.1 bacterium
CCCCTCCCCGAGGGAGTACTCGGGATGTGTCACCTAAAACAGGAGGGGAGTTTAAATCCCCCTTGCCCACTCCCGATGTAAAACCGGGATGTTCCACTTTAGAAAAGGGGGAATTTACCACCCCGCCCTGTGGGCACCCCTCCTTGTCAAGGAGGGGAACTTTATTGTCGTTTGCAATCGACAATAAATGTTGGTACAAAAAGAGGACTTCCTGATAATCTCCGAGTTCGTTTGCTCGTTGAATTAATACTCTGTCAATTGCCGCTTGAAGATTTTTGTTATTACCGGCTTCGAAAAAAGCTGTGTCAAGCCAGTCTTTTGCATCCATATATCTATTGGCTGCAAGACAAGTTCTACCGATTGCGAGATAAATTTCCGCACGAGGTAAGGGATAATCAAAACTTTCATCTTCATCAATGCAAGCAAGTGAATTTTGGTAACAACGGTATGCAAAAGGTATATCGCCACTTTGTTCAGAAGCATATCCTAACAAAGCATAATAAACAAATCCTTCCTGATACCCGTTGGTAATTTCGAACCGCCAAGGGAAGGGAGAAGAGCTTAAAGCTTTAAGCTTGGATTGATGGATTATAATTCCCCCTTTCAAGGCGAAGGCCGGCGAATGCTGGTGGGTGCCCGTTAGGGCGGGGGATGTCATATTGGATTGTTGGGTGTGCTCAACTGCATCTTTACATACTGAATATTTGGTAAGATTGAGCACATTATCAAAATCATTTTTCGGCGCAGCAAAGACCGCTAAAGAATAGAGTAGTGAGAACAGAAATATTTTTTTCATTTTTGAGTATTAGTTAAAAGTTATTTAAAATTTTATTTAAATTACAAAATGAAATAACTTCTGTCTTGTTAATCTTTTGTTCTGCTGCACCGGCATATATTAAGAAACTCTTTTCTATCTTATTGTCAGTTATTTTAGATAAATAATTAATCCCTTTCAAAAATCCGGTGTTAAAAGTTTCAGATGATTTTACTTCTATGGGGATTATGCTCCTCCCGGCTTCATAAATTATATCAACTTCATTTCCGTTGGAATCTCTAAAAAAATAAAAGTTATCATCAAGTCCGCTATTCATTAATTGTTTTAAAAGATCGATTATCACGGCATTTTCAAATAAATTCCCACGAAGCGGATCGCGCTCCAATTGTTCGGTATTATTTATACCGAGAAGATAACAGGCAAGACCGGTATCGGTAAAATATATTTTCGATGATTTAATAATTCGTTTTCTGAAATTTTTATAATATGGCTTTAATTCATAAATTAAATATGATGAACTGAGAATCGAAATCCAATGTTTAATCGTTGTTGATGATACTCCTATATCATTCGCAAGATTGTTGTAATTAATAAGTTGACCCGTACGACCGGCAAGTAATCTTAAAAACTTTTGAAATAATGTTAAATCTTTAAGATTAATTAATTGTCTTACATCCCGCTCAACATAAGTTTTCAGATAATTCCTGTAAAAAGTAAGCGGTCTGATTCTTTTACTGTAGAGCGCCGGAAAAAAACCGGTTTGAATTTGATCAAAAACAGAAACTTTTCTTTTGCTTATCGGAATTTCGTTAAGTGTTAGCGGATACAATGATAATATCGCCGTTCTACCTGCAAGGGATTGACTTATTGAATAATGTAGTTCAGGTTGATGACTTCCGGTTAACACAAACATTCCGTTTTTTTGTTTAATGTCAACTATTCCCTGAATATACGATAATAATTGCGGGCATCTTTGTATTTCGTCAAGAATTGCTCCTTTAGGATATTTATTTAAAAAACCGCGCGGATCCGCTAATGCAAATTCTCTTATGTCAGGATCTTCAAGTGAACAGTAATCTTTTTTCGGGAAAACCATTTTAGTTAGTGTGGTTTTCCCGGATTGGCGCGGTCCTACAATAGTTACCACAGGAAACACTTTAGCCAGCAGCATTAATTCTTTAGTAATTTTTCTTTTTATCATGGTTATATTCTACCAGATAATTATGTAAATGTCAAGTTGTACTTTTATTTTACATAACTCAATATCATTTAATATCATTAGGTTCCCCCTTGAATCCTCTAAATTCTTTTTTTAAAGATTATTTATTGTTGTTTTTTGCAATCCGTCTTAATAGCCAATCACGTTTACTTTCAAAGCCAAGCGGATCTCCATTTTTTTCTACCATTCCATTATTCACTTTTAGCGCTTCATTACATATTTCAATTGCGTGTTCAGGATTTTCAAAAGACCATGCCATTATTCTATAAGTATATAATAAAAACAAATTATCCCAAGACTCATCCCACTCCTTAACATTTTTACGTTTTTCTTCGTATTCATTTAAGAGTTTTTCAGCTTTCAAATCTGCTTCTTCCAGTCTGTCTAAATACAATAAAGATTGAATACTATTTGCTTTCCATTGCAGTATTTTATCTATTGAATAATTCATGTTTTGAGCTTTTTGTATTGCTTCTAATTGTAACTCCAACCCTTTTTCTCCATCTTCTTTAATACGGTTAAAATACGTGCCTAAATTTACTTGAGATTGTAACGACACATCTGTCGAGCCGTATTCAATAAGGTAATTTAAAATTGCTACAGCATCTTCCGCAGGCAACCTTTTTCTCGGGCTGTCTGTAAAACTTCTATCTATAAGGTCTGATAATTCTTCTGTTACTTCATTTAATGAATCTTTACACAAGGCAGCGATATCTTTATCCGAGAGAATTCGTCCGGGAAGTATACCGGAATTCCTAAACAATGCTCTTGCTCTTTTGGGCCTATCAACTTTATCGAAACCACTTTTTTGAAACATTTTTGAGGTATAATTATCAATTCTATCTTCCAAAGCAAGCATGTTTTTTGACAGATTTATTTTTGCAATTATACTTGAAACATCGGCATAGTTATTTGTTGAATTATTATGATTATTTTCTTGACTAACAGATAAAACGATTTTGTCTTGCCCATTGCTATTCAATAAAGATATGGATTTAACATTATTATTAGATTTCTTTATTGATCCGGATCTTTCATTTTTGTTTTCGTTACCGCATCCTAATAAATTAATAATCAGAAACGAAAATATCAAAATTAATTTAATAAAAATGGACGATTTTATTAATGATGTTGTTTTAAACATTCAAAACTCCTCACTTTCGTTTTTTATAATTATTGGTTTTATAATTTAGTAGTTTAACTAAACGAGAACAATCGATGTTTTTTTCTGTATTTACGCTATTTGTTGAAATTGTCAGTTCGGAATATAAATTATTGTATTTTTCTTTATATTTTTTCTTTAAATCAGGCCAGCATTTTTCTATATATTTTTCAACACTTTTGAGTATCGGAATTAATTTGCTTGCAGGATAATTATTTTTAATTTTGTTAAGACAATTAATCGTTTTACTTACACAGAGATTTGTATTGCCTTCATTAAGAAGTGACTGTATAAGTAGCGGCAAATAGTTAGGATGGTTGTAACGAATTTCTGTTACGATAGAACTATTTTGTTTGTTAAGTGTTTCTAAATCAAGGTTCCTTAAAAACTGATTGCCAAGCAAAATCCTGTTGGCGGGCAGCATTTTTATTCTTCTATATTTGGCTTTATCAGAATTCTTTGCCGGCATAGTAATTCTTGCCTTTTTTAATAAAACAATAAACATTTTCATTTGATTATCTGTTAATTCCGGATATAAGTTTTTAAAATGTTCAATTCTGAATTTGTCAGGTTTTTCGTATATAAAAGCTCTTATAAGTGCATCGTAAGCCCGAACACTATTCCCAAGTTTTATGTAAGCTTTACATAAAAGAGGATAGAGATAAATCGCATATGGATTTTGTGCTAAAATTATCTCGGATATATCAATAAATTCGCCGGTGTCGTTTTTATCGTTGCATGCAAGAGCAAGTTGCTTTATATATCGCTTTATCAATTTATGATTTAGAGATAAAATTGTCATCGCCACTTCCGTATCATATTCCGCTCTTTGTTCATCATTAGTCGCAGCAAGATAAAGTATTAATGTTGTTTCTGCGGCGTGATAAGAATTATCAAAGAATTTTGGATTTTCGATTTGTGATTTTCGATTTATCATCAGCAACCCCATTATTGCCGCGTTTTTGGCTGTTGTGCCATCATATTTCATATTGGCAAATGTGTCGGTTGCCATTTGATACGCAAAAAAATAATTTGTTTCGGCTGATTTATAATCTTTTCGTTTTAATTTCCAATCGGCAAGCATTAACAAATCTTCTAAAATAATTCCCGGTGTCTTTTCCATTTCTCCGGATTTGCTGATTTTAAGATTTGTTGACTTGAATATTTTCTTCTTTCCAATTAACGAATAACGATTAACAAATAACTTGCTCTCATTCCCAAATGGATTAAATCCTTGCGCTAACTGTTCCTTAACAACATCTATTCTTTCCTTAACTTTTTTTAAATCGTCTTCGGGATTTAAAAAATCATACACTTTACAAAATAATGTTCGAGCGTTGCACAAAAAAGCGAGATAATTTTCATCCCCGGCTTTGGCTCTCGCGTCAACTATTGCCCAACCGAGTAAATCGTAAAACCATTTTACTTCGTCGTCATCTGCACGCATTATATTGTTTAAAAATTTGTCAATAAGAGGGTCTTTGACTCCGAGATTATTGTCAATTCCGAGTTTTGAAATTCCAGCAAGCAGTTTTGAAAAGCCTTCACGGTCTTTTCTTGAGTAGAAAAGGATTTGGGCATAATTGGCATAATCCGTGGTCCGTAATCCGTGGTCCGTGGTCCGTTCAACCACCCCGGCACTCTGTGCCGCCCCTCCCCGAGGGAGTACTCGGGATGTGTCACCTAAAACAGGAGGGGAGTTTAAATCCCCCTTGCCCACTCCCGATGTAAAACCGGGATGTTCCACTTTAGAAAAGGGGGAATTTACCACCCCGCCCTGTGGGCACCCCTCCTTGTCAAGGAGGGGAACTTTATTGTCGTTTGCAATC
>JAOZNZ010000011.1:0-11928 GCA_029933535.1 bacterium
GTCCTACCCCAAATCCATATTTAGTGGTCCTTAAAAACTGCTTTTTAACCTAAACGCGTTTTTCATTTTATTTTGTTCTGATTTTGGAATGTCGTATTTATCGGCAACTTTTCGCCAGTCTTTGACAAAACTAAGAATATTATTAATTATTTCATTTGTTTTCTTCGCAGATAATCTAAAATATGGAGCCGCTTCTTTTGCAAGTTCAAGATTTAAACTATTATCATTTTCAGAGATGTTCAAAGATAATCCGGTTGCATATTCAACCGGATTAATGTCATAAGCCGGTGATAAAACCCAGCCATTTCCTGTTAAAATAAATCCATGATTTCTTAAATGATCATCTGAATTTGATACACAAATATTAAAAACTATTCTTTGCCAAAGTTCTTCTAAATCATTATCAACATTACCGCCGTGCTCCATTAAAAATTCAACTATTTCCAAATAACTAACTCCAATTTGCTCATTAGCGCCATCTTGATAACCTAACATTGTCATCGCTGAAGAAAAATGTAAACGATTCCCTTTGTCATCTCTGTCAAACCGTTTTGATAAAAAGGTATGGTATTTGTCCGATAATTTTATCAGTTTTGAAGCGGCAACATTAATATTCGCCTTTTGGGCTAGTTCATTTACTACCATTTCCCACACACCGACATCTTTATCATCGTTTCTACTTGGGAATTTTGCAATCCACAAATTATTTTTAGTATCCAGAACCCCCGCTTTAGGCCGCGCTCCTCCGAGAGAAGAACCCGGCATTATTAACATATTTAACCATTTAACATATTCGGGGTCGTCAGTTATATCCTTATTCTCTATTTGCATACTCGCGTGCTCTAAATCTCTTAAAGACGCCCAGGGCGGTATAGCAAATTGTTTATCATCATTCAAAAACGATTCATTTTCATTAGTTTTAAATCGTAACGCTCCGGTTCGCTGTTTATCAAATACCCCAAGAAGATAATCTGATTCTAATAATTGTCTTTCAACCCGATTTTCTTGCCGGGCTAAAACAGCTTCCCGCCTTCGCATTAACATTTTTCCCCATCTGTCAGGGGAAGAATCAAGAAACATTCCAAAATTATTTTTGTTATCAGTTAAATATTGAGGCCCGGAAAATAAATTTAAAGACGGATCTAATATTGTGCTGAAATTATAACTCAACCATTCCGCGCAATATTCAAATGAAAAAACTTCTTTACCTCTTATTGGATTAGTAAAAAGAGTTCCTATCAATTTTGGTGGTTTGCTGTTAATCCAATCTGCATATACCAATATTTTTTTTTGTTTATGTTTCATTTTTTCGGAGCTCGTTTTTTATTGACTAAATTTAAATCTTGAAGTTTTTGCCCCAAAATATCATCACATGCTATTTTCAAAAAATCTTTTTCTAATCCCAATACTGACAAAACCTGGAAATATGCACCCATTGACACACTTTCTTTTCCACGTTCTATATTCCATAGAGTTGCGCGGCTTATTCCGGCTCTTTCAGATATTTGTTGAGCGGATAGTTTTCTGCGCAGGCGTGCAAGTTTGATATTTTCTCCCATTTTGGCGAGAATTTTTTGTCCTTTCGGCAATAAAATATTATTTTTGTTTTTCATAACGTCTTATATTATAAACATATTGATTGTTTTTGTCAAGGATATTAAACATTACGCTCTGAAATCTGTTATTTCTCACATTTTCATTCTACAAAAAATGTTGAATGAAACCAATAATAAATAGTTTTTAATGGCTTAAAACACCATTTTTGATACCAAAAATGATGCTCTAAGAGCAATTTTGAGCTGTTTTCACAGATAACTATTAACTATTAACTATTAACTAATAACCAATACCTTAACTCGGTCCGACCCCAATTCATATTCAATAAAATTTTAAATTTGTTTTTTCCTGAAAACTAATTTTCTCAGTCGTGCCTAAAAAAATCCCCTCTAGAGCAGAATGTCCCGGTCGTAGCATCGGGAAGGGGTGCCCGTAGGGCGGGGTGTGTTATAAAACCGGCACGGCCCCTCAATACTTTACAATTCTTGATGAAAAAGCTATAATTAATCCAGCTTATATAAATTTAATATTCGTGCCGCAGATGCGATGCGATCATATCATTAGACCTGCCAATCCCGCCTTGTGTGTGGTTACCAATTTGTCTGCGCAATGCGGCAAACATATTATATTCTTCTGTGTCCGCGCAGCCTTCGGTTGCCAGTCAATTCCTGCGTGGGATATTGTTACCAAATTAAGGAGGAACAAATGATTAAACAACTGCGATTTTATAAGTTCAATGAGTGTGTTTTAACTATTGTTTTGGGATTGATAATTTTAATCGTTGGGGTTTCTCACGCAGAGGATGCCATTATTGCACCTTCAGATTCCCAAAGCGCGGACCGAACTGATAGCAATATGGACGCTACAGCATCGGCGGCAAACCAATATTCGGACGGAACAGCTTACCCCTTTTTAACCAGGACAATCTCCACAAACATTAACGGTTTACCAGCTCCCTCGCGCAAACCGGTACAACTCGATCCGAGTGGCCGTTTCAGCACTGAACCCGAAGACAAGGAAGTTGGCCGTCTCGTTCCTCGCGTGCGATTCACTGGTTGGCAACCAAAAGTTGTCGGTAAAAATTCGCGCAAGAAAGTGCTCGAGGTATATAAGACGATGGAAGGCCGTCCAATGAAGTCGGCTGATTTTCAGAAACTTGTTGCCGCAGGAGATTATGCCACCATCAAGACGCTTATTGAGGAAGGCAAGATTTCCGCTGAGCACAACCGCGCACTCGGAGATTGGCGCATATATCATCTCATTGACTCGATCAAGGATTTCTGCAGGAAGAATCCGGGCGTTAAATTTTATCGTTCAGACACAGGCAATCAGAAAAACGCCTATCTTTCCGACGTTGATCAGACACTCTTCGCCTACAAATACAACGAGAAAACGGGGCAGTGGGAGCGCTGGCCCGAGGGGGACTCTCTGGTAAAGGAACATTGTCACTCACTGCTCGAGAAGATGGGCATCGGTGTCGGAAAGATGGAGGTCGAGACGATGCCCGGCGCCGACCGCTTTATAGACGAGCGTTTGTTGAGTGTCGACATCGACAAGGCACTGCAGTCCGAACAGCGCGGAGGCGACCGCGGTGTGGCTATCCGTTTTGCAAACGTCGCGCTTGGGATGCAGCCGGGAGCTTATTTTCTCGCGGGAAGTGTAAAACAGCAGCAGCAGCTTCGGGTTGCTGATCAGGCTTCAACACACCTGCGCCGCGCCGGCAGCACATCCGATACTCCGCCCCCGGACGACCGGACGATCGAGGTTGCTGAGACGAAAGAAATGCTTGGTCGACTGAACGGACAGGTGTGCACTGAAATCGGTCCGCCCGATGACAATCCGAGAGGTGAAATCGGCGTGCGTGAGGGTACCTATGAGGACGCGAAACGCGTTCTGATGGACGGTTTAGAACCTGAACTCCAACGGGGCTGGGGATATGACGCTTCGGTTGATAATTGGTTTAAGTATATGGAGAAAGTAAAATATGCTCTCGACCCAGGGAAGGCGCCACCGGCAAAGTACCTCCTGCGTCTGGTGAATAACGGGCCCGGACTCATCGCGCATCTTGACGGGAAAATGGGATATGTCGAATACGAGAAAATCCCAAAATCCAAACGCAAGCAATTTCTCATTCATTGTTTCGGTGCTGACATTGACAAAGTACGTGGACTCCACGCGAACACCAGCATGTTGGACGACTGGAAAATGGCTATGGATATTTCGGCAGAGATCAGGAACATCAGCGCCGTCGAAAAACGTCCTGTCACACAAGCTGACCTCGATAAAGCGTTCAAACCTTTGGCTGAGAAATTGGCCGGGCCAGGCAACGAGGGCAAGTGGAAAGAGTTCCTTGGACAGGCTCGAAAACGTTATAACGGTCATGCCCAGGCAATAATGTCGCACAGCATTATCCAGACATCAAATGAGCGCGTACTCGGGTGGCTTACCGCTGACCCAAACACCCGAAACAGTGAGGATCTTCGCAAGCATATTGATGAAAACGAAATTCGCCGGGCACTCGGAATGGAAGGAACCAAATACGATGCGAAATGGCAGAAAATCCGCGACGAGATCTTCCGCAACTATGCTGATACTGCACGAGCGCAGCTTATGTTCAGCTTCCGCATGATGCCTAAAGATACAGTAAAACTCATTGTTGAGAACGCCGCACGGAACAAGAAGCTGAGCAACGCCGACGTACAGCGGCTGGTCGATCTGGCAGCGGAATCAACGCACTGGACATTTCACTACCACCGCTACCGGGAATTCCCGTCGCTCTATCATGCCCTCATCGGCAAGTGGTCGCGCTACAACCTGGATGTCATTGGAAAACGAATCAAAGACTGGGTTTTGACTGATATAGGCTGGATCGATACCGCGGGTGGCACACGCATTCCGAACCCGCTGATCCGGAGACTAGGGTTAGATGGTGCAGACAAGCTAATGTTCGATTTCTTCAAAAAATACAACCGCACGGCTGGCGTAGGAGCGCGGTTCGTCCGCAACATGACAATGGATATTGGGAATATTGACGGGGTCGCGAGGGTGCTTCAAGCTACTTCGGAATCGAACGGAGATCCCGAAGCAGTCGCACTTGCGATGATTCGCGAGACAGCGTATGCAGTGCCTGTGCTGGGACAAATTCTCTCGTTCGCGCATGTGCGCACCGTGGGCGAAGCCGCTCAAACCGCTACGCTGTTGGGGTGCGCGATGTATTCTCCCGCAGGTCGATATGCGATGGTGCTCTTCTCGATTGGCGATGCAGGGGTGTCGATTTATCACAGCGATTACCGCGCGCCATTAGCGAACGCCGTAGCTGACGCTGTTTATCGCGGGTATACCGGGCCGTCACTCTACAACTATGGCGGTAAGCCACCGGAATACACCACAGCAGACATGAAAAGGCACTACGAACTCTGGGCGCTCATCAAAGCGATGAAGTACACCGGCTCCAACGAATCAGAAATCATGGGACTTCTTGCCGAAGAGCAGAAACTAGCCTGGAAAAAAGCTCAATGGAGCGGATACATTAACGAGCAATCACGCAATGAGGGCGGCTGGTTTACCGGTACCGGCGCACAGCTCAAGCAGCGGAAAATTGATTTCCAGTCTCCGAATCCCGAATTCAAGCACGAGCCGGAATATAAAGCAGGTACATTGCTGACACAGGTGAAACCAAAAATTTTATTCACTTCTTCCCGCCTGGGGCCGGTCGAATTCTATCTGCCTCCCCTAACCGGGGAACAATTAAAACGCAAGGGAGAACTCGAGAAACAGGTGAAAACAGAGAATAATCCTATTAAACAGTATGAAATTGCCGAGGAATTGGAAACGCTCACCGTTCATCACGAAGCATGGAAACGCGCACAGAAATATCTCGAACGTTCAAAAATTAATCTTGATATGCAACACCAAATTCGCATCGACAGCCTGTGGCCATTCATGCTTACAAAAGAGGGGCTTCCGCTGGTGGGCACCAAACGGTACGTTAGCGATTGGTTCCTCGTTCGCCGTGAGAAGTTGCCGGAATGGCTCGGACAATACAACATTAAGGGCGACTGGAAGTCGATCAAAGAAGCCAGAGAACAGATCCAGGAGCGAATGCTCGTAGACATTGAGCGAAGCAAGGAGCGTTGGAACCAGTTTAAGAAATTCAAAGAGGGACGCGAGAAGAAAATTAAGGAATGGTATGAGAAAGCGAAAATTCGCGTACACGTTGAAGCAATGATGATCGCAGTGGAAGACAAGGTAAACCGTCTTTCGCCTGAAACCCTTGCAACGATGAAAGAAGCCGGAGTCGACGTTGACTACGCTTACGCATGCGAATATCTTTCGGAAGCGATAGCGAACCGTCATCGTCCCCTCACTCCGCCCGTACTAAAGATTACCGGCCGCATCGTCAAGGGCGACCCTGACGAAGATAGCGAAGAGGATCGGCAGCACCGCCTGTACCCTAGTGTGAAAGTCGTTGCTGACCCACTTATCTACATCCAGCCTTGGTCCTACGCTGTCTATCAGCTCAACCACAAAGCCGCCCGCAAGGCACTCAGCGGTGACTATCGCGGATTACCTGTCGACGATGATATGATAAAGGGTCTCAAACAGTATTTAGAATATGTTGACGAACCTGAAACCGACGAGGCGCTATGCCCGCCGGCTTTTCTTGTATATGCGTTCTGCACCGATTTCAAACTGCCAGACCGGGTGGTAAAAAAGACCTCCGGCAAACTCCCGCGTCTTAATCAAGTAACTGTTCCGGGCAAAGGGGTGAAAGCTTACCTTTTCGGCGGCGCGTCGCTTTGGAAAGACTTGGATCCGCCATTGCCTTCGGGACCATTGCAAATAAAACTCAGGCGACCGAAGCCATACGACAATCACACCGAGATCGTTGTCACCAGCGAGAACCTTCCCAAGCTCGACAAGATGGACAAAAACACAATGCTTATCTACATCATCGAAGCCGCACTGGACAAAGATGGTCCGTGGTATAAAGTACACGAGGCCTATACCAAGCCCGGCAAAGAGATTCAAGAGGACGACCGCAAGACTAAGAAACGACGCAACTACCGCATTGCTGAGAATAAACTGGTCATCGACGACGAAGGTGTGGGGCGTGTTTACCGCGAAGAGAAGTGGCCCTGCACTAAGGCCCCGTACCTTCGCATTTCCGAGCAGTGGCGTGTGGGTTACGGTGAGGATGCGCTATCCAAGAAGACTTACTCGAATATTTTGGGACCGAAAAAAGGCGTCATTACATGGGACGCCGGACCACTCAAAAAGTTAAAAGGAAAAAGGCGACACGACTGGGATGAAAAAGAGGCGAATTTCAAATTCTATAAAAACGAAGAATACTTCACTCTGAGCATGGGAACCGAAAACATGTACATAACGTTCCCGGGTGCGCATATCACGGTGACTGACGGTAATCGAACGCGCCACTTCTGGACGACTCGCACGGTTGGCAAGACTCGCTACGGCGGAGGAGGAAACATGCGGGACAGCCGCGTACAGGTTAAGGTGCCTCTTTGCGGGAACAAGACAAGCATCCAGATCATCGGTGACTGGCAGGATTTCTCGGCAGCCACAACGTTGCAATGTTACGTCGACGTTCCGGAGAAGACAGCAACTGAACGCGATGAAACCAAAATGCGTATCTCCGAAGCGCTCGAGAAAAAAGTAGTCAAACTCACAGAAAAGAATAATTACGACCAGCGGCGCCTCGAAGATGGTAAAAAACGTGTCACTAATTTGAATAAAAAGATAGAAAAATATAAGAAAAAAAAACCACCCCCTCGGGTCGATATTGCTATGAACGAAAAGCAACTTTTTATCATTAAGCGTGATATTGCTCTTTTGGAAGCAAATATAAAAATGCGTAAGGAAATAGATATACCTTTTGAAGAAGCCGCAGCAGCACGAAAGCTCGCGCGGCTAGACTATGACTACGTTGGTGCCAACAAATTCACTGATGAAATGCTGAAGGTCGAAGAGAAGCGTGGAAAAATTAAGAAAAAATGGGCAGAGGAAACAATGGCTGCCAACGACAAAATCTACGGCTACTCCAACAACGCCGAATGGACTCGCAAAAAACGGGAAGCAAACAAAAAAAAATATGAATCCGAGATTAAGCGGGCAAAAAATCACCTCGTGCTATGGATGTCGGGCATGTCCGGCTTCTCCGATATAAGTAAAACTGTCTGCAACGACGCTTACATGGCAGGAAACGCCAGCGATCTGAAAAAACGGTACCAGATGCGTATTGATAGGTATAAAATGGTCGGCAACAAAGCGTCAGAACGTGACAAAGCTTCCGCAAAGTGGAAGATTGGCGAATTGATGAAAGAATATGCCGGACTATTCGTCGAGTTGACCGGCAATAGAACTGCTGCTGCTGAGTATTTCAAACGCGGGTGGCTCTTGGAAGAAAAAAATAGCAGCAACTCCAATAAAAAATCTTGGGATGAATTCAAATATTTCCCTGCCTGGTGGCCAGAAGGAAAAGAAGGTAAGGTTTACAACCCTCCTAAAAAACCAGACAAGAAGAAAAACAGTGAAGAAGAGAACGAGAAAAAACCCGGCGAAAAAAACAAAGAAAAAGAAGCCGGCGAACTTGAATTGCCTGGGGACGTCACAGACAACCAGCCACCTGTTGTAACTATTTAAAGTTTAGTTCTTTTTAGCTGTAAATATACAAAGTTACACAAAATGTGTCAAGAGAAGTTTGACAATTGTAAATTTAAAAGCTCTAATTTATGCAATTGTAGCACGATTGTGAAAACCATCAATGTAATCTGTGAACACTATGAAAAAATCATTACAAATCCCCTTATTCCTGGTGCTGGGATTCCTGCTGGCTATACCGTTCGTCGCGGACGCGGATGGCAACGTAAAAGTCACAGTCAAAGGAACAAAGATAAAAAATTATAGTCAATAAAGGGATTGTTTTCAATGAAAAAGATATTAGAGGGGGGAAGGTGCAAAGGTACGAAGGTGGCCCCAGTGGTCCGCGAGGCTACGCTCGGGATTTCGTCCGAAGCTCAAAATAGTAATATTTGTTCCACGGGTCGAGGGAAACCAATAAACGGGGTCAGGAACTCACTCATCTTAATTGTCAAGTTTCGGTGCCTGGCACCGAAACTTGACAATTAAATGATAAAAACACAGAAGCATTAATTCGGCGGTATCTGACAAACTTCAAGTCGATGTTTATATTTATTAACCAATTCGTTTGTAATAAGATTAGCAATGATGTATAATTTAATGATGAACACGCTCAAACCATATCTTACTAAATATATTATTTGAGGGTGGGAAGGTGCGAAGGTGTGAAGGTGGCCCCGGTGGTCCGCGAGGCTACGCTCGGGATTTCGCCCGAAGCTCAAAATAGTAATATTTGTTCCACGGGTCGAGGGAAGGTGCGAAACTAGGGGCAATCGACCCCAGCATACGCGGAGCACGCAAAAAATGTTAATTGCAGTTAGCAGAGTAATAACTAATAAAAACAATTTTGTAGAAGATTTCAAAAACTTTACTTCATTTTTTTTCTTGCGCTAAAAAGGCAATACCTTTTGGTGTGAGACGATATTTTTGTTTACTGCTTTTTGGCTTTTCCGGTATAGTCATTTCAAGATAACCGGCTTTTATTGCAGGAGCTATATAAAGAAGATTTAAATTTTTTCGCGCTGTTAAATGCAAAGCAACTTGTATTTCTTGTCTGCTCATCTCATCATTAATAAATTTTATTAGTCTCTTCACTTGGGGTGTGACTTGGGGTGTGACTTGGGGTGTGACAGATGAAGATTTTGAAATTGTAACACATATTCCACCAGATATTCTTTCTATTTTAGGCTCCGGTAACTCATTCATTTTTCTTTATATTGAAAGATGGCTTTTGATTCTGATGCGAGATATAATTAATTTTTTTAACCGTATGTCGCCGTTAGACCAAGTTAACACTTTCAATTCGTTTGTAATAAAAGAAGCATTGATGTATAATTTAATGATTATAACTTGACAAAAAAGGTTTATTGTGCTAAAATACTCATCTGTGGGTGTATAATATTATATTATTTAACCATTTACAAGTGTGCGAAATGCAAAATTTGAAGCAAAGAATATTTTTTTGGCAAAATATTATTGCAAAAACTGTCGGCGTTAAAAGAGAAATTGAAGACGAAATTGCCGCAACATTGTTTTCAAAGCCCATAAAAATTATTACCGGTTTCAGACGATCCGGAAAATCTTTTCTAATTCGACAAATTGCGAGAAGATATGTTGAAAGCGGCAGTTATTCTTTAACAAATATTCTTTATTTGAATTTTGAAGATTATAATTTTTGTGAAATAAACGATGCTGAAAAGCTGGGACGGCTTTATAATTTATTTGTAACTGATATTGCAAATATTTCAGAAAAAATGCTTTTAATCTTTGATGAAATTCAAAATGTTAAAAACTGGGATAAATTCATTCGGACTATTTATGAAAGTGAAAATAATATTGAAATAATTATTACCGGCTCTAATTCGGAACTATTGTCCTCTGAATTAAGCTCTAATTTAGCCGGAAGGTTTATTGAATTTTTTGTTTTACCTTTCAGTTTCAGAGAATTTTTAACTTATAAAAAGGCTTTTCCCAGCTCAAATGCGGATTTTTATCGGAAATATCGTGAAATATCTGCCTTGTTCAATGAATATTCCTCTTATGGCGCTTTGCCCGAAGTTTTTGAAATTCATACTTCGGATGCAAAAAAATCTTATTTAACCGGTGTTCTTAATAAAGTTATTTTAGATGATATTGTCAAAAGATTTAATGTCGAAAACATTGATGTGTTAGAAAAAGTTTTAGGTTATTTGCTTTCATCAGTTGGCAATATTGTCTCCTTTTCCAAAATTGAAAGGTTGATAAAATCTTATGGATTAAATGTTTGTACTGAAACTATTATTAAATATGTTGGTTATTTTATTAAAACATTTTCTCTTTTTGAGTTGAATAAATTTGATTGGAAATTAAATAGTTTTTTCTCTACAACAAAAAAATACTTTGCTGTTGATACTGGGTTATTGACTTTATATAGATTTGAAGATGAAAATTATTCGTTTCGGATAGAAAATCTTGTTTTCATAGAATTGATGCGGCGAAATAAAAAAATCAATTTCGCGATGGGATCAAACAATAAAGAGATAGATTTTATTTTACAAAATAAAAGCTCGCAAATAGAAACTAAAATACAAGTTTGTCTTGAGTTAAACGATAAAAATTATCGCCGGGAAACAGGTTCATTTCTTGTCGCTGATAAGTACATAAAAAATAGTGAAAATCTATTGTTGACTTTTGGTGAAAATGCAGTTTTAAAAGAAAAAAATATAAAAATAAAACAAAAAAATATCCTTGAATGGATGCTGAATATTTGATTTAGCAGGTTTAGCAACTGGCGCGGTGAGCAGTGAGCAGTGGGTAGTGGGCAGTGGGCAGTGAGCAGTGAAATTATCAATAAGTTATGATAAAATAATTTAATACAAATAATTTAATTATGAGCTTATCTAAAATTAGAAAAACTGTAATAATTAACCGCGCTGTGCCCGGATCAGGTAAAACAACCATATCAAGATGCATTGCACAGGCTGTTAAAACTGCAGGTCTTAGTGCGGCAATACATTCTACTGATGATTACTTCCTTACCTCATCAGGGACTTATGACTTTATACCTGAAAAATTAGGAGAATATCATCAGAAAAATTTGGATGCATTCTGTGCTGATATTAAAAAAGGAATTGATGTGGTAATAAATGATAACACAAATTTATCCTCATGGCAGAGTGAACCTTATATTGAAGCCGGTAGAAATGCAGGTTATCAGATAATCGTCATAGAATACGAACCCCGCAGTCTGGATGAGCATGTGGAATCACAGATATTGACAGAAAACAGACCTGACGCACATGGTGTTCCAAAAGAGACAATAATTAAAATGATAAGCGATTATCATGAATTCAAGAAATCATTTCCTGAACATTATAATGCAGATTTTGTTATAAAAATTCTACCTCACGAGTTTCATTCGACTAAGAAAAGCATAGGTGGAAGTATTTTAAATTTAATTAAGGGTTAAAAAAGATTTATGACAAAACAATTTAGTGACAAAACGATTAAGAGATTATAATTTTATAAGAGAAATTTTATTAAATCAGGAAATCAGAATTTACTGAATTTAGGTAAAATCTCTCAAAACAAATGAAGAGCATTTGTTAGTGATAAATCTATAAAATTATAATTCTGCATTCATTAGTGTCTATTAGTGTTAATTCGTGGTAAAAGAAATTTATGACAAAACAATTTAGTGACAAAACGATTAAGAGATTATAATTTTATAAG
>JAOZNZ010000011.1:12028-17633 GCA_029933535.1 bacterium
TGAATTTAGGTAAAATCTCTCAAAACAAATGAAGAGCATTTGTTAGTGATAAATCAATAAAATTATATTATTAATTAGTGCGAATCCGTGTAATTAGTGGTTAAAAAAGATTGGTGATTAAGAAATTAACAAGGAAAAAAACTATGAAATTATGTGATGGACCAATTACAAAACAGTTCCGATCTGTAACTATTCGGGGAAAATATAATCAGAATTCTCTTGCCGGTCTTCCTCTGACGGAAGATATGCGGCAGGGAAGTGATCCTCTGCCTAAAGGCCGCGCAGCCTGTTACGGCCTTCCCTTTCAGATTGGGAATATTCATGCTCTAACGGATAAAACCGCAAGCTTTTCCGTTCGGAATATGAAAGCTGAATGGCTGGTTTTCATGCACGTGAACGATGTGGCGCCTATTGCAGATCCCCTTACAGAAAAACCTTTCCGCGGGGATGGTCGGCTAAATGAATTGGTCGCGTTATACTGTATCGTTTATGCCGACGGAGATGAAGAAACAGTGGAAATACGACGTCGGCATCAGATTGGTACCGCTTTCCCGAGATGGGGTGAAAATTGCTTTTGCGCCGTGCCGTTTCGCAAACCCTTTGCATTTAATACTTTGGTGGGTGAGGTTGATGCGCGTTTGTGGGGAAATTATCAGTTCGGTGTTGATTTGCAGGATCGATGTGATGATAAATTACACTGGATGCAATGGCTTTACGCATGGGAAAATCCTCACCCGGAGAAAGAAATTGTGCGTGTTCGCATGGAACCTTTAAATGGCTTGACCGTTCTTTCCGGGCTGACAATGGGTAACGCGTCTTCCAATCCACTGCGCTGGAGATGGCGGCGTAAATTATTGTTGAAATTACCAAAAGGGACGTTACCTGCGCTGCCGTGGGGTGGTGAAACACCCGTAGATTTTGATGCCGTTAAACTGGATTTAGGTCAGATTATTTCTGTGACACCAAGTTATGCATACAGCACTGCTGATTGGAATAATCCGGATCAGGATGTTTATGGAAAGAAAAAAGATGGGCAGTTCATCGTTGAATATACTTCTCACAAAGATGCCTGCTTTCATTTTCCCGGCGGAAAAACCATCGCCGTTCGGGAACTTGAAACAAAAGGGCGAAAGGGCTGTCTGGAAGTCATAGAACCTTCCCATCAACAGGTCAAAATAGAAGTGAGAGATAAAAAATCAGGTAAGGTCGTTCCTGTGCGCTTACATGTACACGGAGAGAAGGGCGAATACCTGGCTCCGGTTGACCGGCACCGCAACCCGAATCCCCACTGGTTTCAGGATTACGGCGCCGAACAGCCCCGGGGAGGAATCGGTGGAGATCAGCAGCATTATGGAACATACATTGATGGTTCAACAATTATAGATCTACCCATCGGTAAAGTCTGGATTGAGATGACAAAAGGTTATGAAATTAAACCTGTACGTGTGATAAGAAAAATCTCACCGGCAACCAAACTCATCCGGCTGATAGTTCAGAAAGTGCTGCCATGGCGTGAAAGAGGATGGGTGACCGCGGATACACATGTCCATTTCCTCTCACCGCAAACTGCACATCTTGAAGGGGCAGCTGAAGGTATCAATGTTGTAAACCTTCTGGCATCTCAATGGGGAGAACTTATGACCAACGCAGGCGATTTTGATGGAAAATCAACCTTTGGTTCCAAAGAAACCGGTGGGGATGGCGAGCATCTTGTACGGGTGGGAACGGAAAATCGGCAGCATGTCATGGGTCATATTTCTTTATTAGGCTATGAAGGTGAGATGATTCGACCCATGTGTTCCGGAGGACCCGATGAGTCAGCGCTTGGAGATCCAACGGACGTGCTGCTATCAACCTGGGCTCGTCAATGCCGTGAACAGAACGGGCTGGTAATAATTCCTCATTTCCCTAATCCCCGTGCCGAAAATGCGGCGGTAATTACAAACAATTTAGCAGACGGCATTGAACTGTTTTCCTGGGGACCGGCCATGGATCCGTATGCCATTGCCGATTGGTACCGGTATTTAAACAGCGGTTATCATGTTCCCTGCGTGGGTGGAACTGATAAAATGTCGGCAGTGCAGCAGCTCGGTTCTGTCCGAACCTATGCCCGGCTTCAAAATGATGAACCCTTCAGTTATGATGCATGGAAAAAAGCTATACGCCGCGGCGACACGTTTGTTTCACAGGGAGCTCTATTGGATTTCACAGTTGACGGGAAACGCGCCGGATCAACCTTGTCCATGAAACGTAACGGCGGTACAGTGGATGTTGAATTCGAAGTGGCATGTTGTACACGCCCCATGAGTTCTGTGGAACTGATCGTTTGTGGTGAAACGGTCGATGCAAAACGCGTAGGTAAATGGAAAGGTCGGGGTTGTTTCACCGTCAGCCTGAATCACGCTTCGTGGGTCGCAATCAGGATACGCGGACTTGTGAATGGAGAGCCGGATAAATTATTAGCTCACTCATCGGCGGTTTTTATTAAAATGGGTAAGCAGCTGCCGTATTCAGAAATTGATGCGGTAACAATTATCGAACAGATTGAAGGTGCGATGGCTTATCTCGACACAATTGGAACCAGGGCTGAAACGGCTGTGTATAAGAAACTTCGGTTGGAATTGATTTCAGCCCACCGGAAGCTGCACAACAAAATGCATGCCGCAGGGCATGATCATAAACATACGGTACTGCATAACCACGCAGAACACCGAAGGTATTAAGCCGAAGCTGTGGGAAGGTGGGAAGGTGGCCCCGGTGGTCCGCGAGGCTACGCTCGGGATTTCGCCCGAAGCTCAAAATAGTAATATTTGTTCCACGGGGCGAGGGAAGGTGGGCAGTATGCGGTTTGCAGTTTGCAGTTGAATGGGTTCGCGAAGCGCCCGGCGTATGCCGGGTAAGGCTTGATACAACTTACTGCCAACTGCTCACTGCCCGCTCTTATTTGTTACACCATCTTTCAGGTTTTGGTATAATTTTCCCAAGCATTTTTCCTGCTTCTTCTGCTTTATAAAGCAAACTAGAATGTTGTTCATTGGAAATATAACAACAAGCAAAGGCGTAAAGTAAATCTATTAGTCGAAAGTCAAAGAACCACCCCGCCCTTTGGGCACCCTTTCCCGAGGTGAATACTCGGGATGTACCACATTGGTAAGGAGGGGAGTTTAAGTCAAAAGTAAGGAAAATCACTCACCACTTGACTACTCACTACTCACCACTCACTACTTGACTACTCACTACTTGACCACTCACTACTCACCACTTGACTACTCACCACTCACCACTTGACTACTCACTACTCACCACTTGACTACTCACTACTCACCACTTGACTACTCACTACTCACTACTCGCTATTTATAATTCTTTTATGGAAATCTTCGACATTCGGTTTTCCGCTCTCGGCAAAATGTGTGATGCCTTCCCTTTCAACAATTTTATTGAATCTATCATAAGTACCATCATATTTTGAGTTTACCGGATCCCTCCTGCATTTCAAATACATTAAAGGCAGTCGTGCCATCTCAACTCTTTCTTTAATCTCATCATTATCCGCAACTATCTCAGCCTTATTAAATAATTGATCAGCGTCTCTAATAAATTTGTCTGAAAATATTTTATCATCGGGCTTTAATCTAAAATGGATATGTGTATCAGGTGTGACTTGCGCATGAAGTAAATCAAAATATTCCCTGACATACTGCCCGCTTCTTCCATAATAACCGTACATAAAATCATCAATCACTTTATCAACATCACAATCAACGTCCCACAAAAGTTTTGCAATAACATAAGCACGCAATTCAGCAAATTCCCCTCCTCTGCTTTGGTAAACAGCTTGTTCCATAATTCCGATGGCGTTGTTCTTTTTAAAGGTTTTTATGTTCGGTTGTAAAACATTAAAATTAGGATATGGCATAATGTAATGGCTGAAATTAACAACATAGTCCCATATATACATCTTAGGTGAAATAGCCGACCATTTATGCAGATCAGATAGAAATTCCCGGTTTTCAGGGCAGCTGTTAAAATCGTGTGCAAAACAACATTCGATACTGCAAAAACGTATTACAACATTTTCTTTTGGTTTTATTTTTTTCGGCGGTTTTCTTGTATAATCATATGCAAGTGTTCCAACATACTTATCCGGAAATTCAGATTTTATCCTGTCAGCTACCTGGTTAACAAACCAAATCATAATACCGGATTGACTTCCCTCTTTATCAACAATCGCCTGGCAATTATCACATTGACATGGATTTTTCCAATCATTTTGAGAAACTGAATAGATCAAAATTTCGGGTTTGTCACGCATTTCCTGTTTCAACCGTTCGGTCAATATATCAAGCACATCCGGGTTTGATAAACATAACTGTGCCCTTTCAAATATTCTTTTACCATCAATCAGGCTGAAATATTCCGGATGTTCATCATAGAATTCCTTTGGAGGTACAAATTTATAAAATGTATGAGTCGACCCAAAGACTTCAACACCGCCTGGCTGTTCACGAAAATTCATAGCGCCATTGACTCTATTGTGTGCTGCCCAGATTGGATTAAAGGCTTCATAATAAAAATCATTTCTCACCTGAATAGAAGGCTTTTCAGAATGATTTATGTAATCGAAAGTATATTTTTCCCTTTTGGGAATAACAGTTACCCCGGGTGTGTACCACCTTACACCAAAAACGTTTTCCAAAAACGAGATTACTGCATACATGGTTCCACGCTGTTTACCGCCCAACAAAACTAAATTAGATTTTATATTTTTATAGACGAATGATTCATCCGTCGGTACAGGTATATCAAAATTATCACCGAGAAGTTGTTGTGAATGTTTATTATACCCTACTATTATTTCATTTTTTGTAATATCATTGTCATCACTTACAATTTCAAAATCAGTGCCGCTTATCTCTGATAAACACTTCTGTAATTCTTTGGCTGACCATTTTTCGGATTCAGAAGCGTTTTTGCCAACAACTATTCGATAGTCTGTTTTTTTGTTAGAGAACAAAGTATATTCAAACCATGTTCCGGTCGAATCATCAAACATTTCAACCTGTCTGTTTTTAACTGTAAGATTCTTTTCACCCCCATGTTGAGCCAGGATATCATTATCAAATCCCCCCAGATGATTTACTTCACTTGATCCATCTTCAAGATTTATTGGCCCCAATAAATACCAGTTTGTAATCCACTGGTTTATTTGAAGTTTCTCCTGCTGAGCAAAAATAAGATTTGAACTTAAACCTATTAATAAAAAGCAAAGTAATATTTTTGTAAGTTTTTTATTTAGCATAATAATTTCCTTTTATTAGACACCAATTTTATTTTAGATTTTAGATTTTAGATTTGTGATTTTAGATTTTAAAACAATATAATTCGCGTAAGCGCACCGCGTATGCCGGGGTATATTATTCTCTTTTCTTGCTTACTCCGCTGCGTTCCGTGACGCATGGGGCATTTCCCCACTTCTCACTGCCTACTTCTCACTGCCTACTGCTCACTGCCTACTGCTCACTGCCTACTGCCCACTACTCACTACTCACCACTCACCACTCACTACTTGACTACTCACTATTTTTTTCATGCTATTTATAAT
>JAOZNZ010000969.1 GCA_029933535.1 bacterium
ATACTGGCTACGGTGGTCAGCACACGATATCCATATTCTGCTCCGTGTGTTGAGGCTATAAATCGCTATTATGGTCGTCCGGATATACCGATAGGCGCTCCCAAGACGACTTGGGCGGACACCGGCAGCCGGGGCTCAGCATATGCTCACCAAATCAGCACAGAATATGTGACTACTTTAAACAACAACGATGATGCGCCGGACGCCGTGAGAGTTTATCGACAGATTTTGGCTGATCAGGAAAGTAACAGCGTAGTGATATTGACTGTCGGATATTTGACCAACATACGCGACTTACTTGAAAGTGGACCTGATGATATCAGCCCGTTAACCGGAGTTGAATTGGTGATTCAAAAAGTGAGCCGTTGGGTGCAAACGGGCGCGGCTTACCCGAGTGATTATAATACTGCTGTGTGCGGGAATTATACGCCGGATCCGACATCTGCACATATTGCTTTCCGAGACTGGCCGGAAGCGTCGGTACCGATGTACATTTCCGGTGAGGGCAGTGATATTCACACGGGAGCCTCGTTGCCGAGCACGCCTACCAGTAATCCTGTGCGAAGAGTATATGAATTGCGGGTGGGATTGGGAAATACGCGTGACAGTTGGGACCAGATAGGCACATTGTTCGCTGTTCGTCCCAATGATGCTCGTTGGACATTTCGCACTAATGGATATTACTACATCTTTGAGAATGGAACGTATGAATGGCGAACCACTCCTGACAAAAACCATACTGTGCTTGAATATAACACAAGTTTAAACGCGGGACTCCGTCTGACACTTGATCAGTTAATGATTCAGCCGCCAAAAAATACAGCTCCAAAAACTGAAAAACTTAGTGTAGCAGCAAACAACCGTGTTTTAATGACGGAAAGCGGCGCACCCTTTTTCCCTATTGCTGATACCGCCTGGCAAATTGATTGGAAATTAAATCGTGAGGATGTTCTTACTTATTTACAAACCAGGAAAGATCAAAAATTTAACATCATAAATTTAGTCGCTTTTCCAATGGACGGAACTGCGGCAAACACTTATGGCGATCAACCTTTTCAAATAGTCGGCGGGAAATATGATCCTCTGCAGCCGATTACAACTACGGGTAATGACCCGGGTAATTCTACTGAATATGACTACTGGGACCACTTGGATTTTATTATTAATTCAGCTCATGATATGGGACTTTATGTGGTTTTATTGCCTGCCTGGGGATCGCGCATCGCAGGCGACTGGGGAGACGGCCATCCTAATGGTAATGTGATTCA
>JAOZNZ010000289.1:0-3506 GCA_029933535.1 bacterium
TTTGACGTTGGACGTTCGACGTTTGACAATAATCCAACATTCCAGCAATCCAATAATCCATATCCCAACTGGTTCAGGCGTTGCTTCAAATCTATGAATTTCTGCATCATTAAAACCGATAAACAAATCCATGAGACCATTAGCATCAATATCATAAGTATCAAAGGCATTGATTATGTAATTAGCGTCAATAACCTCACCTGAAGTTGTTTCTAAATAACCGTTTGAAACAAAAAACGGTGGAAAATTACTGATATTTTCGTAATAACTGATTTGTCCGTTAGATCTTGTAAAAAGAACATCAAGTTTTCCGTCACCATTCCAATCAGTAATTTCCGGAACAACTCTGCTGTCAGAAAAAATCAATGGATTACCGTCAACTGTAACGATTTGTCTTTCTTTATAAATAGGCACGAAATTATCATTTGTGTTTTCAAACCAGTAATTTGTGCCATAATAATAATACCACAAATCGAGTTTTCCATCCGCATTCATATCGGCAGCATCAAAACTCGAATAGCTATAACTATATGGAATATCATTAGTGCCTTCTTTGAGGTAGACACGTCCGCTTCTCAAATACGGTGATGAATAAGTTCCTGTATTTGTATATAGAATTAATAAATTACCGGTGTAAGAATACTTAAAATGGTTGCTTTGGTAAGTGTAAAATCTATCTTTCGAACTATTATCATTTCTGCCAATATAATAATAATCAAAATCCGGTGAATTAGCAGTTCCGGTATTTGGATAAAGACGCATGTTAGAACTGCTTGCCCGACGTAAAGATATATCCCAAAGCCCGTCTCCATTGCCATCCCAAATATTTACAGATGCAGCCGAACTACCAAATACAACAGCGTTTTCCCGGGCAGCAACAGGATAATAAGTTGAGATAGAAACACTACCGGCATCGCTATTTGTCAGCCAAAAAAGTCCGCCTGTAAAAGTACCAAGCAGCATCTCAGTTTTTCCATCAGCATTTATATCTCCGCAAGGTTCTAATTTATAATAACTGGCAAACGGATAAGTTGCAAAATAAGTCATCAAAGTCCATTTAGGGGGATTATTTGTTGATGAATAAACTTCAACTCTTGATATATCACCAACAATAAGTTCGTTTGTTCCATCATAATCCCAATCGAAAAGTATTGGAGCGGGACCCCAATCAAAAGTAAGATCAACATTGTTGGTATCTGTTATATATCCCATATTTGTCAAAACAGGAATAGCATACGTTCCGATATTTTTATACCACGTTATTTTTCTTACCCCCCTTTCCCCTATCAGTAAATCATTTGAAGAAGATCCATCATAACTGACAGCTCTGATATAAGAATAATCGGCAGTAAAAACAATGTTTGTTGAACCGCCAAGCGAGGGAATCGATCCGGCATCAGCAAAAAGCGGCATTACGCCTGCAGTAATCGTGCAATTCGTAAATATTTTTATTACCGTGTAGCCGCTCACAATTAAGTCAGGACGATTGTCACCATTCCAATCAGTTACTTCAGGTGTAATCGTTGACCCGAACACTACACTCTTAATCTCATTACTGTCAGTTAAAAGTGCGAATATTGGAGAATTAAAATCCGGGGATTCACTTGTTCCTATATTTTCAAATATATATACACCGTGCTTGCCTTCTGAACCGGATAATAGATCCTTATCGCCGTCACGGTCTATATCATAATAAACCGGTGAAGCATCTCCGGCAACAGCAGCAACTTTTTGAGTTAAAACATCAAGGTCGGTTACATAAGTATTGGCAAAAGATGTGCAAACTAAACACATAACAACCGATAATGTGAAAAGAGTTTCTTTCATGATAATCCTTTCTTAATCAAGTTAATTTTTTACTTTACCATCCAACGATATTATTATATCATTTATCGGAATATTTTTCCCGGCTTTTTCAAGTGCAGCGTTAACTGTTGCGGTTGTTCCGCCACAACACGGAACTTCCATTCTTACTAAAGTGATTGATTTTATATTATTTAATGTGAAAATTTGAGCAAGCTTTTCTACATATGCTTCGTAAGAATTATCAAGCTTCGGACAAAAATGCAGCAAAGTCCTGCCTTTTAAATATTTACCGTGAAAATTGTTTAATGTAAACGGTACACAATCCGCCGCAACTAATAAATCAGCATCCTGAAAATACGAAGCTTGTGGATTTAATAAATGAAGCTGCGTCGGCCATTGCCTTAATTCAGAAGGACGATTTTCAGCAGCATCGGAATCCCCCTTTTCTAAAGTGGAACATCCCGGTTTTACATCGGGAGTGGGCTGGGGGATTTCTTTATTATTATCAACAATCTTCATTCCCGGACAGGCGAATGGAACTACTTTCTCTTTTACCTCGGGAACTTCCAGATTATTTTCATTTAAATAAGCTATTGCCTGATTATAAAATTCAGTTTCATTATGGTCCTTTAAATGCTTTAAATGCGCTTTGATTACATTCGGACCCCCTTTTGCAACATTCACCATAACTTTAGCTTCATTATATGGTTCGGCTTCGCGTTCCTCAACCTCAATAGCTCCAAGGGGACATTCACCGATACAAGCGCCAAGCCCATCACAAAAAAGATCACTTATCAATCTTGCTTTTCCGTCAATAATTTGCAACGCTCCTTCCGGGCAGTTAGGTATACATTCGCCGCATCCGTTACATTTTTTTTCATCGATTTTAATAATTTTTCTTTTCATATTTTACCTGATTTTTTTATCACTAATGAACATAAATATTTTTTAACCACTAATGGACACCAATGAACACGAATTAAATTTTATTTATTAATACAATATTTATGTCAAAACACAATTTTTTATTAAATAAATTTTTTTATTTCATTTTTATATTTTTAATAAGTTGGTGTTTTGTTATATTCATTAGTGTCTATTTGTGTTCATTCGTGGTTAAGTTTTTTTGGTTTTAATTTATTCGTGGTTAGAGTCTTTTATTAGTGTTTCAATTGTTATTTTTTCAAATTCTTCGGCAACTTTTGCTTCTATATTAAGAATTCTTTCGCGAAGAACACAACTTGCCCTGTTATGACAAATGTTACCTCTAAAAAGACATTCTGTAAATTGAACCGAACCCTGGAATAAAGTAATTAACTGCTTAAGCGAAATATTTCCCGCCTTTTTCTTTAATTTTATTCCGCCGGCTACGCCTTCTTTAGTTTTGATTATTTTTTTTCCTTTTAATACAATTAAAATTTTACGTAAAAATCTTAGCGGTATATTATCCTTTTCAGCAATTTCTCTTGAAGAAACATATCTGTCCTGATTTTGCGCCAGGAAAAGCACGGCTCTTATTGCATAATCAGATTCTTTAGTTACAAGTTTCATAATAAAATAAAGTCCTTTTTAATTAAACTGCCACTATTATAGTATTATTTAAATCGAAAGTCAAGTGGGTTGTCGAATTTTGGATTTTGGACTTGTGATTTTGGATTTATTGGTCCTATTGGTCTTATTGGTCTTATTGGTCTTATTGG
>JAOZNZ010000289.1:3606-4962 GCA_029933535.1 bacterium
GTGATTTTGGATTTATTGGTCCTATTGGTCTTATTGGTCTTATTGGTCTTATTGGACTTGTTGGACTTGTTGGACAAATCGGATGCGCAAGCACGGATTACGGATTCAACATCCTCGGGCCATCAAATAATCTACTTCTACATCTTTAGTTAGAGGGATCAGCCACTTTTCATAAATATCGGCAACGAGTTGAGGGCAAATTTTTTGCTTTTGATTTTCCTGTTCCGGAGCTGTCAGGTCAATTTCTTTACCATATGTTGCGGCTTTTAAAGCGACTCTTTTAATCAGTCTTTTTTCAACATTTTTATTAGTAATTTTTTCTCTTATCGCAGCTTTATCTTTTGCTTTTATTAAAGAAAGATATGTTTCTTTATCGGATAGGAATTTACTCTCAGCCACAAATTTCCCGTAATGAATCCTTTTCGATAATGCCTGAAGTGCTGCTACATCGCAAATAGCGCTTGAACCATATTGACCGTCATCTCCAGCGACACACATTGCGGTAAGAATTTTATTTATGTAAATATCTTTTATATGATTGTTAATATTTATATCTGTTTTTTTTATCGGATAATCATAGGCTTCCGCCGGTAAGACCGGATCAG
The DNA here is from genome assembly GCA_029933535.1 of bacterium. Classification (GTDB taxonomy): domain Bacteria; phylum Auribacterota; class UBA3054; order UBA3054; family B51-G9; genus B51-G9. Next base: position 4,212 of record JAOZNZ010000289.1, read on the forward strand.
GCAAATCTTTGAAAAAAGGATGTTCGTCCGGACTTGTATAACGCCTGATTGTAGCATGCAGAACTTCAGTTCCGCGAAGAATATAATCCACAAAACTGCCATCAAAATCTGGGATAGGAATTCCTGCAGATGAATAAATTATTTTGTTTTGTTTAAATTGCGCGCGCTCGACAAGCGCGAAAATAATAGTTTCTTCCTGACGGATAAGGACGTTTCTTATATTTTCTAATTTTAGATTTGGGTGCATTATTAAGAATTGGATTATTGGATTATTTAATTTGGATTAATGTGGCTTATATAAGCCATTCAATATATATTTCTATTTTATCAATCATTGACCTAAAAATCAACGGTTTATTTACGTTGCGCGGACGTCCTCGTCCGCGAATTTACAACCGTTTTTTCTTGTAAATTAGACTTTTCCTAACCCGCGCAGCAGGAGCTACGCGCGACGTTTTTTGTCAAACACCATTGGAAAATTAAAATGAAAAAAATTGTTCCCGGCTCGGGTATCTGAGAAACGCTTAAATCCAAAACATCTAAACGATCATTAATTTTTACTTCTACTGTTGTGCTGTCAAAACTTTGGGCAGGTTTGTCTATTTCATATATTTTCCCTGTCATTAAAGTATCATTTCCAATGGTGATTTTCCCGCTTAGATTGTCATTATACGCGAAAATAAAATAATGGTCGGCATCTGACTTGTCTGTATAATATTCAATGTATGTACTTCCGGGAGCATCAATCGTA
>JAOZNZ010000290.1 GCA_029933535.1 bacterium
TAAGTTTCCTGAATACCTATGTTATCAACTATAGTAGGATTAGCAGAAACACCGTTAGAACTAAACATAGTAATATAATTATTCCCGAAACCGCCGGTGTCAATATATCCATAATTCGCATCTTGAATCATTGGAATTTCATTGGCAAAAACAGTATAAACAGCTGTTTCGTATTCGAAATCAATCACACTTGCGGAAACAGTAACATCCATTTTTTTGTCAATTGGAATTACCGAGCCACCGGTCAAAAAAGTTTCACCGTCAAAAGAATAAAATTCACCATTAGCGAGAAAAACAAGACCCGCACCGGAACTACTGTCAGGCGCGAAACTGCTTTGTGTGGATTTACCAAAACACAAGGCAAAACCATCTGCAGTATCGTCAAGTTTGTGAGGTTCTGCTTCCAATTCAATTTTGAAGTTTAAAGCTTTGTTGAAGCTCTCGTTAATTGAACAGCCACTGTTTGAACCGAGCGAAAGCTGTCCGGGATTGACAGAAGAATTTCCTGCCTCTGTTGTGCCCTGAGTACGGTAAGTCAATGGAGAAGAACTACCTGTCTGTCTGCCTGGAACATAATATTGATTATTTACATCTCCACTGCCCGGGCAGTTAAAGCTATCGGCAAAAACTTTATCTGAAGTATTTGAAGTTTTTACAAGAATAAAAGAAGTTTGCGCAGACCATGCGCTCCACGTTTTTCTATTATTTTTATATCTGACGCGCCAGAAATTTGTGCCTTCAACTCCCGCCGAAATCGGAGCTGTGAGATAATTTTCTGTTATACTTTCACCTGAATCCCATATTACGTCAGAAAAGTCCGACTGATCTGAAATTTGCCATTCGCTGGCGGTAAAGATAAATCCGCTTGGATCGGAAAAAGCGGTAGCTGTAAATACTACCGGAGAAGTCAGGACATTAAAATCTACCGGAGAAAGATTTACAGGTGTTTCCGGAACTATACTTTTAGAAAATCCAAGTGCGGAATTACTGAAATCACTTGTTCCCGCGGAATTGCTTGCTTTCACCCAGTAATAATAATACTGGCCAAGAGAAATTGCTGAATCAGTATAGCTGTTTGAAATCGTGCCATCTAAAAGTGACGCGGAAAAAGAATCGTTAGTTTCAGCCCGGTAAACTGAATAGACCGTGGCACCTTGCTGTTCGTCCCACGTTAGAACGATTTTATCATTATATACACCTTGAGAGGCAACAGCATTTTCCGGTGCCGGCGGCGGAGACATTTCATTGCTGAAAGCGTAAAAACCCCAAGGCTCTGTGATAGGAGTAGTAGAAAGCGAAAATATACCATTATCATTGGCAATATAATAACAAGTCAAAAGTTGACCGCTTAGTGCTCCAAACTCGTCTTGATCAATATCAGTAATAACAGACCCGTCACTTGTTGCAATGTATGACCTTCGGCCACCTGCATCTTCAAAACCCATACTGTATAGTGTTAAAATATATTGCTGGCCCGGAGTAAGACCGGTAATGGTAAGCGAGCCGCCGTTAATATATGAAGTGGAATACAATACGTTTGTTAATATATTCCTACTTGCCGGAGCTACATTTGGATAAACACCGTAGATTTCGTGAATTGGTATATTACCAAGCGGCTGACCATTAGCGGTTCTTAATGTCCAATTTGAGCCACTCATAGAATTTGTTCCTGCACCGGTAAAAATCTGGCCATTTATAACAATATCAGCTGTATCAGCAAAATTAACTGCATGGGTATAAAATTTAGTGTTTGTGATGCCGGAATCCGCATCATCCGTGAATAATGCTGTTGCAATAGTATTACCGGGAAGAGATAAAACTTTTAAGTTATCGATATTAGCATCTGTTTCAGCCACTATAAAATTTATATAATTATTTGCAAAACCACCGGGATTGGTAATGGTATATATATTTGTGCCGGCTGCAATTCGCATTGGGTATGCTTTATCGTTGATGAACATTGCGATTTGGGCATCTTCGGCTCCACTGAAATCCGGTTGAGATACAACAAGCTTTAATTTTAGTGTCTGATTTGAAGCAACTGTCAATTCCGGGTATTGTATGTCGAGAATTCGTACGCCGTTCAAACTTACCCACATAAAGCCATGGTTCCATAATCTGATTTCAAGTCCGTTCACGCCGACATTGTGCGGATATTGATATACAGCATCTGTTCCGATGGCCATAGAACCCCAATATGGACTATCCGGACTATTGAGTCTTGTAAGTTCGTACTCAACTGAAAAGTTACCGGATTCAGTGAAATTATGATTAAGATTGAGATATCTAACCTGACCGGCACCAGTAATCACATTGGCTTTCCCGGCGTTTGGTCCGTCATTAGTCACTGTGAAACCAACTTCCGGCTGGTTGTAAGATAAAGGCGCAGCAGATCCAAATTGCCTGCCGGCTGCATTATGTTCGAAGTTGATATCCCCACCGCCGGATACGGTGAATGTGTCATCAAATAATGTTGCTGCATTAACTGTAAAAGCGAGTACAGCGATGGTAGTCAAGATTAAAGAAAGTTTTTTCATTTTTTCTCCTTTTGTTATTAGTAAAAATAATTAATAAATTAGTTGTTTCTTAAATATAACATAGATATATTACGCTTTCAAGGAATATATTTCAATAATAAAACGCTTCAATTTTAATACATTTCGCTCAGTTATTATTTAATGATTTAATGATCGATTAATCCATTTTGGATTTTAGATTTGTGATTTTGGATTTTCCATCAATCCATCAATCCCCTCTTTTCAATCGTAAAACAATAAAGCTCACTTTTTTTATGATTTTGTCATAAAAAAACGTCTGAAGATTTCTCTCCAGACGCTTTTTTTCAACTAACCAACTAACTAGTGTCCTGTATTGCAAATAAGATTAAATTTGATTGGTTTGTTTTGGATGGAAAATCGTTCCGAAATTTCACGTGCATACCAAGTGTATGTGCGTGTGATTTCGGCAGCGATTATGCGCCAAAAGAGACCAACCCAGTAGGGCAATGATCTTCTGATGCCCAAACAATCACAAAATACGATGGCAATGACCACATTACCTTTCGTATTTTGTGACATTTGTACATCCCAAATACCATTGTCAAATATAATCCTATTTACAATACAGGACACCTTAGAAGAAAAATTAGAATTTGCGTTTTAGTAATGCCAATGCACCAAGAAGTATAAATCCTATTAAGGCAGGTTCAGGAATAACTTCTTCGTTACTGAAGGCATAAGAATGCCATGCTGCAGCTCCAACAGGAGTTGTTGAAATTGAAAAAACACCATCGGCATTCGCTGTGTACTGATAAGTCAAAAGTTGACCGTTCCCTATGTTAAATTCGTCCTGGTCAACATTAGCAATAACAGCTCCGTCACTAGTCGCAATGTATGATTCACGTCCACCTATACCTTCAAACCCCATGCTATATAGTGTTAATATATACTGCTGAGCGGGAGTAAGACCGGTAAGCGTAAGCGATGGAGCTCCGGCTGAAGGATAGAAAAAGTTTGGTAACAGATCTCCACTTGTAGGAGTTACACTTGTAGCACGACCGGTGAATTGGTTAAGCGTAGATGAATTCGGTGTTCTTAATTCCCAATTTGCACCACTCATAGTTGTTGCGCCACCTGCTGTAAAAGTCTGACCATTTACAACAACGGCAGCTGTATCAGCGAGATTTACAGCATGTGTGTAAACTTTAGTACTATTAATACCGGAATCCCCATCGCCTGTCCAGGCAGCTGTTGTGATAGCATTATCAGCAGCAGTCATAACTTTTAAATTATCAAAATTAATATTTGCTTCACCAACTCTGAAATTTATATAATTATTTGTAAAGCCACCTGAATTGACAAGAGTATATCCGCTGGCACTTGCTGCGAGCGGCAATGCTTTATCGTTAACAAACAATGCGATTTTACCATCTCCTGATCCTGCAAAATCCGGTTGAGATACAACAAGCCTTATTTTTATTGTCGGATTAACAGAAACTTTCAGTTCATCAAATGCCTGGTTAATAATTGGTGTGCTGCTGTTCAAATAAACAACTAACTGCCCCTGTTCCCAAAATCTGATTTCAAGTCCGGAAGCTCCAGCATCAGAAGGAAATGACCACCCGCCATCTGTTCCAATATTTATGCTGAACCAATGGAAATTATCAGCTCCATCGAGTCTTTCAACTTCGCATTCAACCGAGAAATCGCTTGATTCGGTAAAATTATGACTAGCAATATTCCAATATGACAAATTACCGGAGCCCGATAATACGTTGAGTTTTCCTGCGTTTTGTCCGGCATTAGTTACCGTAATCGGTCCGTTCACCACATCATAAAGTATAGGTGCGGCGGTTCCCGTTTGTCTGCCGGCATTATATTCGAAGTTTGCATCACCACCACCGGAAACGGTGTATGTATCATCGAACAGCGTTGTTGCATTAACTGTAAAAACGAGTGTTGCAACGGTAAGCAAGGTTAACGAGAGTTTTTTCATTATGTTCTCCTTTTTGAGGTTAGATGTTAGTAAAAAACTTACTAACAACGTTATTAAAATTAATTTACTTTTCGGGCTTTCCAGCCTTAGTGCAAATATACTAACATATCAAATCATGTATTTCAATAATAAAACGCTCTGATTTTAATACATTTCGCTCATTTATTATTTAATGATCGATTAATTCATTTTGGATTTTAGATTTGTGATTTTGGATTTTCCATCAATCCATCAATCCCCTCTTTTCAATCGTAAAACAATAAAGCTCACTTTTTTTATGATTTTGTCATAAAAAAACGCCTGAAGATTTCTCTCCAGACGCTTTTTTCAACTAACAAATTAGAAGAAAAATTAGAATTTGCGTTTTAGTAATGCTGCTGCACCAAGAAGTATAAATCCTATGAACGCAGGTTCAGGAATAACTTCTTCGTTACTGAAGGCATAAGAATGCCATGCTGCAG
>JAOZNZ010000291.1 GCA_029933535.1 bacterium
GGAATTTTATGGATTATTGGATTATTGGCCATGCGCTGCATTATGAAAATACGCCACCGCGCGTGATAAAAATTGTGGATTATTGGAAGGAAATTTATCCCGATTAATTGATGGGATGAATTTAGTGTTTTGGCAAATAGTGTAATATTTTTTGCAGATAGTATAAATTCTTTTCAGATTGTTATAGACTCGTCGTTTTTTATATGATATAATAAAAAAAATATTATGTAAGTAATAATTTTAACAAACAAAAGGGAGGACTCGAAAAATGAAAAACTTACTTATTAAACTTATGCTAATCGCATTATTGGTTGTAGCTTGCGGTACCGCATCAGCTGTTTATACCGATAATCCATTAACTCGCGGACTTTTACATTGCGATGTAACAAACGGAGTGGGTGGTGGATTTATAAATACTCCGGATGATAATTCAAGCGGACGTACTGCAATCTACCCTATCCTTAACACATCCAACAATTGGGATATTGGTGTGGATAATACAACACTACCAACCCTAACTGCCGGCTCACCTTATGGTGGAAGTTATCTTGCATTTGACGGCGGCGACACAATACGCGCTACTAATGCATGGCTTGGTGGTGACGAAATGATTCTTGATTTGAGCTTCAGAGTAAATGGATTGCCATCCGCTTCAGGCGATAATTACGCGGCAATGTTCTGGACATATCCTGTCAAAGCTTATATGCTAAATGCTGGTGATGATACACATGGACTGGCATTAATGTTAGTTTATGATGCTGCGGGTAATCCACATTTCTTTGGGTCAACTAAAACTATTAATCAAGATGTTTGGTATCATCTAAGCTTCGTGGCTTCTAATGGATATTCTAGTGTGATAGTTGGCAATGATGACGAAGGTTTTGTAACCAATACCACAACGATAACCGGTTTATTAGCCCCTGCATTTACCGATGTTATTATTGGTTCTGATTTCTTTGGACCTACTCGTTTATTCCAGGGAGATCTGGATGAAATAAGATATGGATTACCTATTCCTGAACCTTTTACATTTGGTTTAATTGGTTTATTAGGATTGTTTGCGATTAGAAGAAAATAAGGATAGTATTCGCTATTCGGATTAAAAGCAAGCGGCGCTTTCGAGTGCCGCTTGCTTTTTATGCTTGATTAGAAATTATTCGAAAAGGTAAAGTCAAGTTTCCCGGCTTGACAATAAAATCATAGATTTTGTTTCCGCACTGGGAACCAGGCATACGCCGGTCAAGAGTGCGGCTTACTTAAAACTCATCAAATAGTATAAAAAACTTGCGAATTATTATAGATAATTATTATTTTTTATGTTAGAATTAAAAAAATAGAATTCGATTCTTGATTTTCAATCTTTACTTTATAACAAAATGAAAAACTTACTTGTTAAAATTACTCTAATCGCTGCGTTTGTTGCGGCATGTAATACAGCTTCAGCCGCTTTCAGCGATTCACCAAACACTTACGCACTTTGGCATTGCGATGCTACAAACTGTGCAGGCACTGAAGAAACAACTCCGGATGATAATTCAAGCGGACGCACAGCAAAAGATTTGCAAATTAATGCTGCAAATGCTGCCACGCTTATGCCCGGTTCGCCTTATGGTGGAAGTCATCTTGCTTTTGACGGAACTGACCGTGCAACTGCAAATGGTGTTTTAGATTCTGCTCCTACAGATCATCTAAAAATTGACGTTAGTTTCCGTGCAAATTCTTTTCCTGCTGCCGGCTTATATAAAAGTCTTGTCTGGACATATCCGGTAAAAGTTTATCTTTATAACGGTGCTCATGTGATGATATTAACCTATGATGCAGCCGGCAACCCACATTTTCTTAGTTCAACTAAAACTATAAATGCTGACACTTGGTATTCAGTAAATGTTGTTGTTTCCGATGGTACTGTAGAAGTAATAGTTGGTAATGATGCTGAAGGCTATCAAGCCAATAGCATTTCATCAGGAACCGGATTATTAGACGCCAGCTCAGCAAGCTATGTAACTGTAGGTTGGGATCCTTTTGACGGGTCGCGTGATGTTGACGCTGATCTTGATGAAGTAAGGATTAGCTCTGTAACACCTGTTCCACCTCCTGGAAATTTAACCGCTTGTATTAAAGATGATAACGGTTCCCCGACAATGTTTATAAACGATAAACCGATTGCTCCGATGATGTTTTACGGATATGCGTGGGATTTGCCGGGAGACGCTAATTGTCTATTTGCTCAACAGGCACAAAAAGCGAAAGATGCAGGTGTTCACATTTATACTTTTCCAATAAACTTTCAGGGAATTTTTGGTGACGGAATTACATATTGGGATACCGTTGACAGTATTTTGACAGCCGTTACAAATTTTGACAATAAAGCGATGATGATACCGCGCTTTTATATTTATCCATCTCCGTGGTATATGGCCGCGAACCCTGATATTCACATGGAATGGAGCGATGGAAGTGTTGACAGAATTTGTATTGCATCGGAAAAATGGCGAACTTATATGAAAGCAAGAGTAAAAGATTTTGTAAGTCATTGTGAGGATAAATTCGGCAAAAATGTTATCGGATACCATTTTACACTTATGGCTACCGGCGAATGGTTTTACGAAAGATCCTGGGAAAATCTTTTTTCAGGTTACTCTGAAAATATGAGACTCGGGTTTGCTAATTGGGTTCAAAATAAATACGGAACCGAAGCTGCTTTACAAGCTGCCTGGAATGATGGTTCTGTAACTTTTGCAACTATAACTCTTCCTACAACTTCCCAACGTGGAAGTTCGGCAAGCGCATTTTTCAGAAATCCCGCAACTGAAATGAAAGTTATTGATTTTTATAATTATAAAAATTATCTTGTGCCGGAAACAATCGATATAATGGCAAAAGCGGTTAAAGATGGCTCGGAAAACAATAAACTTGCAATTACTTTTTATGGTTATGGATTTGAATTGTCGGCTGTGCCTAAAGGTCCGGTAATTACAGGGCATCTCGCGTTGAAAGAACTTTTAAAATCACCAAATGTCGATGCTATTGGCGGACCGATGAGCTATATCAATAGAAGAGGCGACGGGATTTGCGCGTTTATGAGCGCTGTTGATTCTATTAGAAAAGCCGGCAAAATGTGGTTCAGCGAAAGTGATCTGAAAACTTATCTTGATACCAGTGGCGATAATGCTGTTAATGGATATTACCCGACGTTGCAACAGACGAAATGGGCGCATGACACTGATTTTGCACATGGTCTTTCAAGAAGAATGGGGACATGGTATATGGATTTACATAATAAAGGTTGGCTTAATTCTGTTGGTATCTGGCAGAATATTTCTAAGCTGAAATCTATCTATGAAGGACAGTTAGGAGTTGAATCTCCATGGAATCCGGAAGTGGCTGTTATTCTTGATGAAAGAAGTCCGTATTATCTCGCGTGTAACAATAACTTTCTTAATCCTTTATATTATTCTTTAAGAACCAGACTTTACAGAATGGGAGTTAATTTTAATCTTTTTCTTTTGTCTGATGTTCTTGATGGAACTGTAGCTCTTCCAAAAGTAAATATTTTTCTAGGCGCAACTTATTTGACAACAAGCGAAAGAAATTCTCTTCATTCCGCGTTATCAGGTAAAGCGGCAGTTTGGTTTCACGGTGCCGGATATATAAATGAAAGCGGTGCGGCAACTGCTAATATTGAAGATCTTACAGGATTTGATGTTGTACAAGTAAACAGCAGACCGGCACAAATTGATTTCGTTTCAAATTCTCCCTGGAATGATGGTTTGGTTGGCACTTCATTTAAACCATCACTTTTTGCTTATGGAAACGCAAATGTATTTGAGACAACAGACCAAAATATCACTTATGATATTGCCTGGGCGATAGGCGGTCCGGCAAACGCTGTTCAACTTGGCACTTATTCGAGTAGTATTTATACAGGTTTGGCTGTTATGGACTATTCAGGTTTTAAATCTTTTTATTGTGGCATTGCCGGAATTCCTTCACAATTCCTTAGAAATGTTTGTAAAAATATGGGCGTCCATGTTTATGTCGATGACGATTATGTTGTGGATACAGACACCAAATTCTTCTCAATTAATTCTCCTAAAGTTGAATCGCAAGCTATTGTGCTCAGCAATAATAATTATTTGACCTGCATGAATCTCGGAACTATAAAAACTTCTTCCGGCGGAACTGTTAATGACAGCTTTTCTACTGTGGGTGAAACAAGAACTTGCTGGATCGGCACTAATTCTATCGGCGGTTTTACAGATAATATTATTAATAAAGGACTCTGGCATTGCGATAACTCTTATCTGCCGGCTGGATATTGGCTCGCTTCTGACGATGACAACTCAAGCGGCAGAACAATCAATTATCCTCTATTGAACTATGGACATTTAAATACTCATGTTACCGCTCCGTCTTTAATGCCGAACTCTCCAAGTGATGGAAACTATTTCCGATTTGATGGCGTTGATGACAATATTATCGCTGTCTCAGCGTGGACGGATGAAAGCAATACATTTTCGGGAAACGTTTCTATGAGATGGTTGGACTTGCCACCTGTGAGTGATAATTATGATGGAATTCTTGCATCCCAGCCATGGAGACTTTATTTACAAAATGACGGTTCCGGTAATGGAAAACTTTTGTTCAGGGTTATGAACGCTGCAGCAACCGGTTATACGGACTTAGAATCAGTTGCTTCTTTAAGTTCAAATGCGTGGTATGATGTTTACTTTGAAGTTAATAATAATAGTTTGATATTGGCGGTTAATGGCGACTTTGAGTCAACTCCTCTAATTGGCGGAATGTTGAATATTAGTTCAGACGTAGTTGCCGGATGGGATGCTGCATCAGGCCATTATTTCAAAGGTGATTTAGATGAGGTAAGATTTGGAGCGGCTATACCGGAACCGTTTCTATTTATAATTTATAATTTATTATTTATCATTTGTTAT
>JAOZNZ010000292.1 GCA_029933535.1 bacterium
TCCAATTAGGACGCTGGGGACAGCGTCCCTCCATTAATTCTGCTCGCACTTGGAAGTGCGGCTTACTAATCATCCGTATCGATATCTAACGGAGCGTGAATATTATTTTTTCTTGTTGTCAGGACTTTATAAAAACAAACTGCGCATAGAGAAATAATTAGTCCCCAGGACCCGAGCATAAAAATCCATCCTAAAGTAGTCATTTTTCACCTCCTTTACTTTTTTTCAATTTCCAAGCAGTAAATATCATTGCAAATAATAAAATAATTATTATCAGCAATCCGCCGCGGGTATATAAAATAAGTGGATTTTTTTCACAAACTATCTGAGTAACACTAATCCACGGATAACCTTTTGCCCAGGCGATGGACATATCAATACCAAACGGTTTTACAATCCATGGAATCCAATTAAATACCGCCCAATAAAGAAGAATTGCGCCAAGATAAAAAGGAGTAATATAAAAGAGGTAGCGGAAAATATTCGGAATTTTTATATCAGCACCGCGATGAAGCAGTTCCCAACCTTTCTTTGGTCCGACATAAATTATAAAAATCATGACTTCAATGAAAGCACAAACAGTAATTCCAAGCGTGCCACCCCAAAAATCAAACTCATCAAGTATACCGGCACCAAGACCGAAAATACAGGCGTGAGAAATAACAAAACAAACAATACCGAGCGCGAGAGCAGATTTATGTCGCTTCCATCGAAACTCATCTTCAAGAAAAGAAATAATCGGCTGCATAAGTGAGATGGAAGAAGTAATCCCCGCGAGAAACAAAAGGAAGAACCAATAAAATCCGAAAATATCACCAAAAGGAATTTTGTTTAAAACTATCGGCATTGTAACAAATCCTAAATCAAAAACACCTTTATGAGCGGTTAACATTGTTAATTCAGGACCAAGAAACAAATAAGCTGCCGGAATGACTATACTGCCGCCGATTACAACTTCAAAAAGTTCATTCATTCCTGCAGCAGTGGTTGATGAGAGTGCGATATCGTCGTTTTTCCTAAGATAAGAAGCATAAGTCATAATCGCGCCGAGACCAACGCTGAGAGTAAAGAAAATTTGCCCTGCTGCCGCGAGCCATACCTTTGGTTCTTTCAACATTGCGAAATCGGGATTCCACATAAAGCCGAGCGCGTTAGTAACATTCAAATCGACTTTTGTAGGATCAGGAGTACCCAAAGTCAGTATACGGATCATCAGAAAAATTCCACCGGCAATTAGAATTGGGACAGCGATTTTACAAATAAATTCAATACCTTTTGCAAGCCCTTTGTAAATAACGATCATATTTACAACGAATGTCAAAATAAAACATCCGTAAGCTATACCGACAGTATTAAAATGAGAATTTTTTACGAGGCCTTGGAATGCGCTTAAAAACCCTCCCATTTCTTTTGGATCAGAGATATGAGAATATTTACCAAGCAGAGAGAAAATACTATATCCAAGGCACCAGGATTCAAGATAAGTGTAATAGAAAAAAATTACAAGAGGAACAAATAAACCAAGAACACCGACATATTTCCCCCATTTTTTCTTAGTTACCGCATCAAAAATCCCGGGGAGACTTCCATGTGAATATTGACCGCCGTATCTTCCTAGTGTCCATTCGATCCAGCATAACGGGATTCCGAGAAGGAGAAAAGAAATAAAATACGGAATCATAAACGCGCCTCCACCGTTCTGACACGCCTGACCAGGAAATCTGAGAAAGTTACCAAGACCTACCGCACTGCCGGCAACAGCGAGTATAATACCAATTCTGGTAGCCCATCTTTCGCGTTTCATAGTTTTCCTGGTTAAAGGTTGCGCGCAAGCGCACGCTTAAGGTTACAAGGTCAGTCGCTTTGCTCCTTTAAGGTTGTAATTTCCATTGACCGAAGGGGCAGTATAAATAATCAATAATCAACAGTAAAATGAGCCTAACGAAGTAACATGTACTCATGATCATGTAAAAGTAAAGAATTATTTCCTAACTTTGTGATTGAGTATTTCTTCCGCGAGCGCTTTCAGCCTCGGGACAAGTTGTTGAATATTGTTTATTTAAATTCAGGCCTAATATCCAATTACATTTTTACAATAATCAAAAATGCTAGAACGAAAACAGCAACAGTTTCAGTGATACCAAGAACAATAAGATTATTTGCAAAACCTTTTCCTGTTTCCGCGAAAGCATCACAAGCTGCGGCAGCTCCTTTACCCTGATAATAAGCTGACGCACCAATTGCAAGACCGCCGCAAATTCCGGCGCCAAGCTTAAGCATATAATTTTGTGGAGTCGTTTCCGCAACAAGAAATTTTGTGTTCATAAGAATGAACGCGTAAATTGTCTGCGTCAACGGAGCGCCAACGAAAGCTGTTAACAAGAATGGTGCTGCTTTATTTTGCATATAGCATTTTTTCCATGCGCCAATTGCAGCCATACCTGCAGTACCGCAACCCATAGCAGAGCCAATACCAGCGATGCCAAGAACAGCAACCGCGCCAAAATCGCCTAAATATACCCATAAGTCCATAACTACTCCTTAATTTTTTTGTTATTAATAAATTATTTAGTTTTTTTAAGAGGATTATATTTTTCACCACTCCATTCCTGACCAAGATGTCCGGAAAATTCTAACATATTTAATCTCAACCCGTGAACAAGCACGGCAAGGCCACCCATTGCCATATTAAGTGAATGACCGAGAATAAGAATCAAAGCGGCAAAAAATCCCGCCAGAATATTATCAAAACCGACATTTAAGGCAAGAGAATTAAACGCTTGCGCTGTTGCCATACTAGCATATCCAACAGCAAAAAGACGGATATAAGAAGCTATATCACCAAAACTGTTGATAACCGAAAAGGGAAACTGGAAAATGTTTCCAAGAAGAGCTTCTCCCTTCTTTCCAATACAAGAAAAAACAAACGCAAGAACAATACTGACACATCCCAAATAGATTACAAATCCCGGCAGCGGTTTGTTGAGAATAAGAAAATTCGCCACATAATACATTGTAACCACAATCCCTGCCCGACCGACTTCAGCGAGAGCGGTCCAGGAATTAATATATCTGACAATATTCCAAATATGAGCGATTAAAAGTTGAGCCAGGGCGACACAAAAGCAAAAGAAGACGGTTTCACCGAAGTTGCTTGTATCAAGAATCACAATTTTGTTAACGAAAGCATGCTGTGGCAAATCCACTCCGAAATAAGATCCTGTCAGAACGCCCCATATTATCATTGAAATATTTAAAACATACATTAAATAAAGCGGTTGTTTGGGAATAACTTTGCCTTTCCAGATATGCACCCCGATTGTTGCAAGAAGGAAAAGAGTACCATAACCCGCATCACCAATTAGAATAGCATAATACAATGAAAAGAAAAGATAAAAAACCGGTGAAATATCAAGTTCGTGATAGCCGGGAAATGTATCGATAAAATTAAAAACAACACTAATCGGCTTCAACCATTTAGGGTTTCTGATTAACGTCGGAACATTATCTTCCGGCACAGGTTCTTCAATTAAAATTCCCCAACCATGTTCTTTGGCCGCTATGGAAAAATCAGCAGCATTTTCTTCAGGAGCAAATCCCTGAAGATAACATAAAATTCCGTGAGACGCGATTTGATCATGTGCTGTAGCGAACGGTAAATCTTCATTCAGTTCATCAAGATAATTATCTATTGATAATTTGTCAGTTGCTAAAGCGAGCATTTCATTATTTCTCTTCTCTAATTCTTCTTTTAGATCGTTAAGTTGAGCAATCAGTTCAGAAGGAGAAATTTCCGGCAATTGAATTTCAGGAATTTCTAAAGAAATATTTTCTTTGGAAATAAGCGAAAAGGCAATGGTATGTTTTGTACGCTCAAATTCGTGCATCACGCAGTTATCAGGAATTTGCGGTAAGACTTCGAGGTTACATTTATAAAGTTTAACAAAAACTCCCCGTTCGGCGAGTTCTATAATTTGTGCGGGCTTAAATTTTCCCCAAACGTTAAGTTCATCAAGTTCGCGCTCAACCTGAGAGATTTTTTCATTAAGCTGAGAGATTTTTTCCTGTAAGACCAAAGTTTTATTTACAAGTTCCGCGCCCTGAATTGTTGGAATTTCATTAAACTCTTTAGATTTTATTTCCTGTAAAATAGCATTAGCATTATGAGCAGCTTTAATTTTATCTTCAACCGAAGAAGCCGTGTTAGATTCTGTTACTTTCACGTTTTTAACGTGAAGCAGGCCTAACTTTCTAAGTTGCTCAACCGTATTTTCTCTTGTTTTAGCAAGAGAAATAACGGTTATTTTTTTCATTTTAATAATCATGTTACTATTTATTATTCATCATTTATCATTTATTATTTTCAGGAAATTCATCCAGATTTATCTGGATGAATTTAGAATTTTGATTTTTCCCATCAATCCATCACTCCATTATTCCATTACTCCAGCTTTTCAGACATAGGTTCCTATCTGCACATCCTCAAGTTTGGTTTTAGCTATTTTACCTCTTGCTACCGCGTTGGCATCCTGATCACCGAGATAGATTCTGATTTTTCTGATACTTTCCCTGCACTCCGGAATTTTAACTTTATCAAAAAGATTTATTCTTTGAATTGTTAATCTTAATTCATGCTGCAGTAAATCCTTTTGCTTTGACAAAATCTCCCGTTCTGCCTGAAAAGCTGCAAGTTGTTTAACCACTTCAACCCCCCGGTCAATCCATAGCGGAGTATTCAACAAATCATATTCTTTAACATCGAACTTCGCTTCGATAAAAACAGGAATATAGACTCCGGCAATATTACCTTGTTTTGTAACAACATCGGTTAATGAGACAAGGTTATCCATTTCAACCGGTTCAGCGAAAAGCTCAACCCATTTATTCACGTCATCGCGAAGGGAAAGTTCTTCGTTAATTTTTTTATCATACTCAAATTCAACGCGGCGCA
>JAOZNZ010000293.1 GCA_029933535.1 bacterium
GACACCTGACACCTGACACCTGACACCTGACACCTGACCTCTGACACCTGACACCCCGCCTCCGGCGGGGCTTACTTCCGACTGCTTTCTTCCGAAAAATGTTCCCGCATGACTTTCAACAATGCTTTTATTTTTACAGTTGACGATTCAAGCTCTGAAAGAATATCAAGATAATAACTTCCGCTCTTTACCGCTGCGGGCACTTTATTAGCCAAAGCGAGGAAATGGGATTTTCTCATTGATCGTAAGATTGTTTTTATACCGCGATTATTTTCTAACAGTGATTCAATAACTTTACTATCTTTTTTTTCAAGCGCTTTCGCGTAAGAATTAAGCAGTGCATCTATTTTTTTTGATACCATTTGCAATTCTGCCGCGCTTTCAACTGACAAACGAAGATCCTCTCTCGCGATTTTTTTCAAGCTTCGAACAATACTCCTGGCAAAATCATCACCCAGTCTTTCGAGTAATTCTGATGATCTGATAATCGGTATAAAGTCATCGGAATGTTTTTTCATACTCGGTAACTGATATAAAAGCATCGCGTGATTCCTTATTTCACGATAACCGATATCTAAAGTTTCATCCCGTGCGGCAATTATTTCGAGTTGTGTTTCATCAGGCGAATCATACTGTTTGCTCACGTTCAAGTTCAGTTTACCCACCATTCTTGAATAAGCGGCAAGGGAATCAGTCAGGCGATTATGTTCAGCAATAAAATCGACTGATTTATTTTGTGAGATTGACAAATTTGTAAAGACTTTTCTTTCAGCTTTTTCCGGAATAAGAAAGATCATAAATTTTGCTATCAAATTTGAAAACGGGAAAAAAGCGATTACATTTATCAAATTAAAAAATGTGTGACTGTTGGCCACTATTCTTGCAGAAGAAGCTTCTCCACTCAAGAAAAACGATGTGATCCAAATTGTTCCGTTAGCAATGGGCATAACAAAAAACATACACACTACCGCTCCGGTTAATTTCATTACTGTATGCGTTACAGCACAACGAAACGCTTCGCGGCCGGTACGAACAGATGCCAGCAAAGCCGTAATTGTTGTTCCGACATTTGCTCCCATCACAAACGGCAATGCAGCTGCGAGAATTTGCTCCGATGATCCCCCAAGCAAACCGCTTGCCGCAAAAGAAATCACTAACGCTATTGTTGCCGCACTCGCCTGAACAACGGCGGTAAAAAAAGTTGCGACAGCAAACGAGAGCCATGGATTACCTATTGTCGTGTTTAACCATTTAACGAAAAGCTCACTATTTTTCAGCGGCTCTATTCCGGATTTCATCACAGCCATTCCGAAGAATATCAGTCCAATTCCAAGTATAATATTCGACCAATTTTTGCTCCGCTCATATTTCCCGAAAACTTGTACCGCGACACCTACCGCAACCGCCGCAAGAGCATAATCAGAAACTTTAAACGCGATTATCTGAACAGTGAGGGTTGTTCCTATCATTGCTCCGAGAATCAAAGCAATTGTATCTCTAAAAGCAAGAATTCCAGCCTGAACGAAAGAAACGAACATAACAGTTGAAGCCGAACTGGACTGCAAGAAGAAAGTTAAGATCAGACCTACCAAAAGTCCCGCTGATTTATGTCGAACAACAGCGCCGAGAAGTGAGCGAAGTTTTTTACCTGCCACTTGCTGCATTCCGCTGCTCATCAGGTCAACACCATAAATAAACAGAGCGAGTCCACCGAACAAAGTTATCAAACTAATTATTGTCATAGTTAAATATTATATTAAAAATTAATAAAAATTGCTAAGGTATATTATTTAGGAAACGCTCAAAAAGGTCGTAGCTTTGACACATAATCCCTGATTTGCTATACTTTATTATAATATTAATTATTCTGTTAAAAATTATGAGAATTATTATCGCTATAGGTTTAGGTGGCGCTTGCGGCTCGGTACTTCGTTACCTTGTTGCCGGCTGGGCACATCAATTATCTAACACTACAACTTTTCCTGTAGGTACTCTTGCCGTAAATGTTATTGGATGTTTAGTAATCGGAGTTCTAGCAGGATTGAGTGAAAATGCAGGAGTTTTCGGACCGATGGCAAGAGCGTTTCTATTAATAGGTTTACTTGGCGGATTTACAACATTCTCCACATTTGCATACGAGACTACGGCGTTAACAAGAGACGCGCAATTTTTTTCAGCGTTTTTAAATATTGCTTTACAGGTTACAACGGGATTATTTGCCGCATGGCTTGGATATAAGTTACATTTACTTATTAAATAGTGCTTTGTTGGTAGTTGGTAGTTGGTAGTTGGTAGTTGGTAGTTGGTAGTTGGTAGTTGGTAGTTCGATATTGAGACTTATTAAACTTGAGAATTGAGAATTTGTAGTTCGATATTGTGATTTATATTTTAATACTAATAAAGAAGTTCCAACTTCGAATTTTCAACTATCAAGTAAAAAGTAGAAGAGAAAGTTTGAGACGACCGTGAGAATACATGTTATTGCTTTAGGAGACTTATAATACTATTGATGAGGTGAAATTATGCTGCCTGAAAATGGAAAACTTCTTAGAATATTTATCGGCGAAATCGATAGACAAGATGATTTACCGCTTTATGAATGGATTATTAAAAAAGCAAAAGAAATGAAAATGGCGGGTGCAACAGTTTTCCGGGGAATTGAAGGATTTGGTGCTAAGAGTCATTTACACACAGCAAAAATTCTTAGATTGTCGCAGGA
The DNA here is from genome assembly GCA_029933535.1 of bacterium. Classification (GTDB taxonomy): domain Bacteria; phylum Auribacterota; class UBA3054; order UBA3054; family B51-G9; genus B51-G9. The sequence continues at coordinate 2,720 of JAOZNZ010000293.1, forward strand.
TTTGCCTATTCTTATTGAACTGATTGATATTGAAGAAAAAATAGATGAATTTGTTGAAATTATTGATCCGGTAATTAAGGAAGGAATTGTTACTACAGAAAATGTGGAAGTGAAATTCTATCGAAATGGGAAATGATTTTAAATTTCTAATTGATCTAATTAATCTAATTGACTTAATCAAATCCCAATAATCCAATGTCTAATGTCCAAAATCAATATGCACATTTTTGTTCATTTCTTTTTATTGGATGATTTGTGCTTCTTTAGAGCAATTAGGTCAATTAGAAATTAGGTCAATTTATTTTCGTTTCCGCTTTTTCTTCCTCTTGTACGTTTGCCGAATCATTGCTTCTATCGGATCGTTTTCCAGATCGACATAATCTTTTTCAAATATAGAACTAAAAACATCGTCAAGTGATTTAATAATTGTTTGAGGTGTGATTCCGTGTTTTTTGTTGTACTCCTTTTGAATTTCTCTGCGGCGTGAAGTTTCATCTATCGCTGACCTCATCGCCGGAGTAACTTCTCTCGAATAAAGTATAACTTTTCCATTAACATTTCTCGCCGTTCGCCCGATGGTCTGAACAAGTGATCGAACGGATCTGAGGAATCCTTTTTTATCCGCGTCAAAAATAGCGACGAGAGAAACTTCAGGCAGGTCCAAACCTTCCCGCAATAGATTTATGCCGACGAGCACGTCGAACTCCCCTGCTCTTAGATCGCGAATAATTTCGACACGCTGCAGAGTATCGATTTCGCTATGTAAATATCTTACGCGAATATCTTCGCCTTTAAGAAAAGTTGTTAAATCTTCCGCCATCCTTTTTGTCATCACCGTAATCAATGTTCGTTCATTCTTCTCAACACGCTTTCCAATTTCTTTAATTACATCTTTCACCTGTGAATCCGATGAACGAATCTCTATCTCAGGATCAATCAATCCAGTCGGCCGAACGACCTGTTGAATAATAGCGGAAGTCTCATCACCGGCTTCAGTTCTTGCTTTTTCGAGTTCATAGTCGGCAGGAGTAGCGGAAACGTAAATTAACTGCTTAACTCTATCTTCAAATTCTTCGAACCTTAACGGTCGATTATCTAAAGCGGCAGGGAGTCGGAATCCGAAATTCACAAGTGTTGTTTTACGTGACCGGTCACCTTTGTACATCCCACCTATTTGCGGGACGCTGATATGGCTTTCATCGATAATCATAAGCCAGTCATCATTAAAATAATCTAAGAGAGAAAATGGAGGTTCGCCGGATTTTCTTCCGTCAAGATATCGCGAATAATTTTCTATACCGGAACAAAAACCTGTTTCAGTCATCATTTCAATATCAAAATTCACGCGTTGTTCAAGACGTTGTGCTTCAATAAGCTGGTGATTAAGTTTAAGTTCTTCGAGTCTGATTTCGAGGTCATTTTTTATATTTTCAAGCGCGTTTTCGACGGTGGAATATGTTGTCGCGTAATGGGTTGCCGGATAAATAAAAACAGTATCAATTTTTTGTTTAACTTCTCCGGTTAAAGGATCAGTAATTTCTATACTTTCAACCTCATCCCCCCAGAAAGAAATTCTAACTGCTTTATTATCTTCGTAAGCAGGATACACTTCAATTGTGTCACCCAAAACGCGAAAATTTCCTCTTTCGAAAGCTATGTCATTCCGATGGTACTGCATTTCAATAAGCTGCCTGGCGAAATCCGTTTTATCGATCAGTCCGCCAACAGAAATTTCTGATTTTAGAGAAGTGTAAACTGCAGGTTTACCAATACCGTAAATACATGAAACGCTTGCAACCACAATCACATCTCTTCGTGTCAGAAGTGAATAAGTAGCTGAAAGTCTTAATCTATCAATAAGTTCATTTTTTGACGCATCTTTATCAATAAAAGTGTCTGTTGAAGGAATATAAGCTTCCGGCTGATAATAATCATAATAAGAGACAAAATATTCAACAGCATTTTCAGGAAAAAGAAGCTTGAATTCTGAATAAAGCTGCGCGGCAAGTGTTTTGTTCGGTGCGAGAACGAGAGTAGATTTACCGGTATTCCGGATTACATTAGCGAGGGTGAAAGTTTTACCCGAACCTGTGACACCGAGCAGGACCTGATTTTTTCTTCCTGAATTTATGCCGGCAGAAAGTTTTTCAATAGCTTCCGGCTGATCGCCCTGCGGCGTATATGTTGTAACGAGGTTGAACATAAAGTAACATAAGC
>JAOZNZ010000294.1 GCA_029933535.1 bacterium
TTTGGGGATCTGATACTTATGATTATGGCGAAGGAGTTGCTGCCGACTCTGCCGGGAACTGTTATGTTGCCGGACACACTTTCGGAGAATTTGATGGGCAGACTAATACCTCGGTTAACAATTATGACATTTGTCTTTCTAAATTTAATTCCTCAGGCGCAAAACAATGGACGAGAATCTGGGGTTCAATCGCTACAGACTATGGTAAAGATATTTCTTTGGATTCTTTGGGAAACGCTTATGTTACAGGATGGGCCGGCGGGGAGTTTGATGGTCAGATAAATAGTGGTCCTTATGACTTTTTTCTTACAAAATACAATCCTTCAGGAATGAAACAATGGTCAAAAATCTGGGGATCTGGTAGTTTTGATACTGCAGATGGCGTTGCAGTTAGTTCTTCCGGTAGCATCTGCTATGTAACCGGTTATACCGATGCCTATGTAATTGATGGTCAGACAAACAATAATGGAGAATCTATTTATCTTACGAAATTTGTTACTTACGTTCCGCCAAGTGAAACATTCGATTCCGCTAACTTTTTGGCAAATGATACCGGAATAACAGAAGGAAGCAACGCCGGTGCGACAACCGAATCCGGTGAACCTGCTCACGCAGGAAACGGCGGACCGTATCATTCAGTTTGGTGGGACTGGACGGAACTTACTTCTGCTTTGGCGGATGAAACCGCTGCGGCCGGTGACACACTTCTCGTCGACACGCATGGCAGTGATTTTGATACAGTGCTTGCCGTTTACACCGGTCCGACAGTAAGCAATCTCACGCAAATCGCCGCAAATGATGATAACGGTCCGGGCATCGAAACAAGCGAGGTATATTTTCAATTCAATTCCGGAGAAACGTATCACATTGCTGTTGATGGTAAAACTTCAATTGACACAGGAAATATTGTTCTGAATTATGCCGTCATCCCGGAACCAGTGGCGGGGATTTGGATTTTTGGAATGCTGGAATGTTGGATTATTGTCAAACGTCGAATGTCCAACGTCAAAATATAATTTATCAATTGTTATTTATTATTTTAAAGAGAGAAAATTAATTTCATCTCAATGCGTTTCGCTCTCGTGATGAAATAAATTTAAAATTTTAAATTCATCACAGCGGGATGAATTTTCTCCAACAAACTAAAACTTAACCAAAGGAAACCACGATGAAAACAGCAGTGAAAACAATAGTAATTTTAACTATAACATTTTTTGCATCGCAAAATATATTAGCTGATACACATGATGTTTTTAACGAAGGCGGGATTGACACGTGGGATGAGGTGATAAAATTGACAGCATCAGATTCAGAGGAGGACGATATGTTCGGATGGTCGGTCGCTATCGATGGAGACGTGGCGGTTATCGGCGCGCGGAACAACGATGGTAATACCGGCGCATCATATATTTTCGAGCGTAACACAGGAGGCTCCAATGCCTGGGGAAACGTGAAAAAACTGACTGCATCTGATGCGGAGAGTGGTGATCTTTTCGGTTATTCTGTCTCAGTAGCAGACGATTTGGCGGTTGTCGGCGCACAAGGCGAAAATTCCGGCGGTGCTGCTGCCGGTGCTGCGTATGTTTTTGAGCGAAATTTGGGCGGAGCAAACGCCTGGTGCGAGGTGAAAAAACTGACAGCATCTGATGCGAAAGCGTATCAGTACTTCGGCCGTTCAGTCGCAGTGGCGGGAGATGTGACGATTGTCGGGGCATACATGGATGGTTCAGCCAGCTTTAAGGCCGGTGCGGCGTATGTTTTCGAGCAAAATCTGGGCGGAGCAAACATCTGGGGCGAAGTGAAAAAGCTGACAGCTTCCGATGCGGGTATAGCTGATTACTTCGGCTATTCGGTTGCAGTGGCGGGAGATGTTGCGGTTGTCGGCGCACAGTTAGAGGATGCCGACGGCAATAACGCCGGTGCCGCGTATGTCTTCGAGCGGAATGCCGGAGGTGCTAATGCCTGGGGCGAGGTGAAAAAGCTGACCGCTTCCGATTCGGAAGGTTATGAACGCTTCGGCACTTCGGTTGCAGTTAACGGTGATGTTGTGGTTGTTGGCGCCCCATACAAGAATGAGGGTAGTTCTGAAGTCGGTGCTGCCTATGTTTTCGAACGGAACGAAGGCGGCGCCAATGCCTGGGGAGAGGTGAAAAAACTGACCGGATCCTACGCAAGTATAAACAATCGCTTCGGTTGGTCAGTCGCAGTGGCGAGCAATGTGGCGTTTATCGGCACTTACCATTCTGATACGGCATATGTCTTCGGGAGAAACGAGGGAGGAATTAATGCCTGGGGAGAGTTAATGCCGTTGTTTTCCCACGAAGTGAATAGTGGATTCGGCAGGTCGGTCTCAGTTGCGGGCGATGTGGGGGTTGTCGGCGCGGATAACTCCGGTCCCGCTGGTTTCGATACCGGTGCGGCATTTATTTTTGAAAAATCAATAATACCGGAACCGGGTTTCTATTTATTATTTATCATTTATCAATTATTATTTATTAATTTGAGGAAATTTATTTCATAAAATGAGAACACATTTTTAAAAAAGAAATTGAATTATATTAATTATTTTGCCTTAAATCATGAACGTGAGTACAGCGTTACTTCGTTGTTGCCTAATAAATAAATTATTTTGTTATTAAAAATTTTTTTGCTAAAAACCTTTTCGCTTTTATTACAATAATTGCAGTAATTGTTATTGTATATCATAGCGCTTTGTCCGCCGAATTCCTGGATTGGGATGACATGACATACGTCATTGATTACCCTCATCTCGGAAATATCGGACACTTCTGGACTTCAATCTCTGATGGATACATTCCCGTAACCTACACCTGGTGGTCACTGGCGTTAAATTTCTTCGGGAAAAACCCCGCGGCTTTTCATTTCCTTAATATCCTGTTCCATATCCTGACAACTTTTGTCGTTTATCTTCTGCTGAAATCACTTCTCGAATATTTTTTCTCTTCGCAAAAAGAAATTATTAGAAAATGTGAACTAATGATAAACTCTAATAATAATTTATATTCCTTCGATTTAGTCGCCGGACTTGCGTTGATGGGTGCTCTCCTGTTTGCCGTTCACCCGTTACAAGTGGAAACTGTTTGCTGGGTTACTTCGCTGAAAGATGTTTCAGCGGGCTTTTTTTCATGCCTGGCATTATTCTGTTTCGTAAATTATCGTCTGAAAAACAGAAATTTTTTTTACTTGTTCGGTTTATCTTCGTTTCTTCTCGCAATGCTGTCAAAACCCACCGCTGTTTCTGTGTTGCCGATGATCCTGATTCTTGATTTTCTTATTTTCAAAAAAACTGCTCGATCCACAATAATACTTCTCATTCCGTGGGTTTTGATCGCTTTACCTATCTTGGCGTTAAATGCTTTTTCCCAGGACAAATTGGTTTCACTTTATCAGGCACCCTGGATTTCGCGACCGTTCATTGCACTGGACGCGATGGGATTTTATCTTTATAAATTATTTTTTCCTGTCACTCTTTTACCCGACTATGGGAGAAGTCCGCGTAATCTTATTTCCAACGGTTTGATCTATTGGACATGGATACCGGTTGCGGGATTGATTGTGGCTTCATTGATGGTTGTCAGACGCAATCGTTTAGCCATTCCATCACTCCATCACTCCAAAACAAAATCCCCCGGCCCCCCTTTAAAAAAGGGGGAATCAATCCAAAACTCCAATATTCCACCACTCCATTTCCTCGCCGTCGGCTTTTTTTTGTTCCTCGCGGGAATATTGACAGTTTCAGGTTTGATACCTTTTGCCGCTCAAAATAATTCCACGGTTTATGACAGGTATGTTTATTTGTCAATGATCGGTGCTGCTCTGGCATTTTGTTTTGTTTTGGCAGGAATCAGAAAACATAAAATACCTGCCTTGATAATCGGTTTCGGGTTGCTTGCAGTTTTAGGTTACAAAAGCATGGTTCAATCCCGTATATGGAAAAACGATTTCCGGTTATGGAGTTACACTCTTTCACACAAACCAAATAGCGCGGTTGCACTGATTAATCTGGGGCGGCAGTATAGCGCCAAGGGTGACACAGATCGTGCACTCCGGCTTTATAAAAAAGCTGTCGAAATTGCTCCTTTTGACCCGGATGCACAAAATAACCTGGGTTCAATGATGGCAAAAACCGGAAATATGAATGCAGCGGAATTACATTATATGGAGGCAGTGCGGCTAAATCCACGCCTCCGGACAGCTCATGAAAACCTTATGCGAATCTACATGTTGAAACGGGATTGGAATAATGCCAGGTACAGTATTAACGCCTTGCTTAACTTAAATTCCCGTCATATTGGTGCAAATCTAAATCAGGCGGAAATTTATCTTCATAAGCAGCAGTTTGAGAAATGTATAAGCCATCTTAATGATATGAAAAAATGGGTTAGAAATAATCCAGATATTGAAAACTTTCTCGGAGTATCTTATGCCGGGATTGGAGATAATGCCGCTGCGCAATCGCATTTCAAAAAAGCGCTTGAACTCAATCCGCAACATAAATCCGCAAAACAGAATCTTTCCCGAAGTATTCATGAAAAGTAACAAAAGCACGTGACCGGCGCCGTGCCCCGCGTATGCTGGGGTATGCCTGGTTCTTGCTTTTGATGTTTTCACAAAATAAAATTGAATTTATCAAAATGATTTAAGTCAAAATCATTCTGTTTTTTAATTTTTCTTTGCAATTTATTTCACTTTTGATTATAATAGATAATAGTGGAGCAATAGAGCAGTAAAAACTCTTTACTTCCCGATATCTGAGGTACGTGTTCTGACACCTGATTCCGCATAGAGAGAATATATTTTATAAATATCCATCTGATTATTATTGAAGGAAAGACTGTGAAATTAAGTATAATTAATTTTGGTGTTTCTAAATCAAAAACCTACCAAAGGAGGCAATTATGAAAAAGTTTCC
>JAOZNZ010000295.1 GCA_029933535.1 bacterium
ATGCCTGAAGACAACCAAACAGATTTACGCTACAGCGTTTCCGATAAGCGAAAAATATTGATCAGAGATTTTTTCGTGAAGTGGGAAGTATTGCTCATTGGAATTTTGGTTCTGATAATAATTATTTTTTCTAACATATCACCTTATTTTCTTGATTCGTATAATATTTTAGATGCAAGCGCTGATTTTTCTGAAAAAGCTATTCTCGCTTTATCAATGACATTGTTGATCGTATGCGGCGAAATTGATTTGTCTATTGCTTCTATTATCGCTGTTACATCTTTGTCAATGGGATTAGCATCAAACAAATTCGGAATAAACACTCCGGGCCTTATTTTTATTTCTTTGGCTGTGGGAGCATTGCTGGGCTTTGTAAACGGTTATATTATTACAAAATTTAAACTCTCTTCAATGATCGTTACTATCGGCACTATGTCGCTTTACAGGGGAATCGCATCCGGTATTCTTGGTAATTCAGCGATAACACATTATCCTGAAACGTTTTCATCGCTTGGTCAGGATTATTTATGGGAAACAATACCGTTGTCATTTTTATCATTTTGTATTCTTGCTGTAATTTTCGGAATCGTTTTACATAAAACCGCTGCCGGACGGAAAATGTTCGCTTTAGGTAATAATCCGGTTGCAACAAAATATTCGGGTGTACGTATTGATAAATTGAAAATCGGATTGTTTGTATTGTCGGGAATATTAGCAGGACTTGTAAGCGTTTATCTGACAGCACGGTTAGGCAGCACGCGACCAAATATCGCTTACGGAATGGAGTTAGAAGTAGTTACAATGGTAGTGTTGGGGGGAGTTAGTATTTCAGGTGGTAAAGGAACTATGATAGGAGTCTTTATCGCGTGCCTTGTTTTAGGATTTTTAACTTATGGATTGCGATTGGTAAATATTCCCGGCATTATTATGACAATATTTATCGGCGGATTGTTAATTAGTTCGATTTCATTGCCAGTAATAATTGAGCGGATAAAAAGTTATAGAGTGCGGAGGAGGGAGGAGGGGAGTGGGGGTTAGTTATTAGTTAATAGTTAATGGTTAATGGTTATTAGTTAATAGTTAAAAGGTTGGAAGGTTGGAAGGTTGAAAGTTGAGAACCACCCCGCCCTTTGGGCACCCCTCCTAAAACAGGAGGGGAGTTTATTTGGACAAAATGGACATTATAATTTGGTAATTGGAGAATTTAATAATTGGGTAATTTTCCTAACGAAGTAACGCTTTGCGTTCATTCTTCCCCGGCATACGCCGGGCGCTAACGTGAATTCCACAATCCAACAATTCCACAATTCCACCACTCCACCACTCCAACAATCCATTAATCCAAAGTATTTCGGTCGCTTTGCGCCCGCGCAGTAAATGCCACTATTGCGGCAATATTACTGCACTCCATATTTAAAACGCATATCCTATATCTGAAGATCCACCACCTACTATTTTCCCTGCATCTTTTCTGAGTTCTGCCTGAGTTTTTATTTGGAATCCATTGCCATCGGAAGTTATAAGAATAGCCTGATCAGAATCGGTAGAAACAATACGACTTTCAGGGAAGTTTTTTTGTACGAATTTTTTTGTAATGTCATATGCAGAGCGCGCCTCTCGGTAAGTTTCCCTCAAGATGGGTCTTGGGTCGCCGTATTCAAAAATAACAACTTCAGGGTCAACTTTTTTCAATAGTGGTTTCAATCCGTCTTCAAGACAAATATTCATTGCGGAATCAAATTTTGCAAAAGCGTTTGCTGGAATAGCCGCGCCATGTCCCGGAACGATCATAACATTTGATTTAAGTTCATTTTCGGATGAATTTTCAGCGATATATTTTTGCGCGTCATAATGAATATCGCTTGTAATCAGGAAGCTGAACTCCCCGTATAGGATTTTTATTACAGAAGAGCGATTATCAATAGGTTTATTTTCAAAAGTTTTATCATCGGGATGAAGAACTTTAACCGTTAATTTTTTACCGTCGGGATATATTTCTTCATAAATAGTTTCACCTGCCTGCAGGGGAATTATATGCGAACTCATATCCGCCCATTTATTTATTTTATTTTCACTGTGAAGCATCAGGCTTTTCATAAGAGATAATCTTTTAGGCCAGTGAGGATCATTAATTAATCGGCAGTACATTTCCGTTAATCTTGTAGTTTCAGGATCATGTGATGAATTTCCATTCAAAATATGTTTCTTGAAATTAGATTCCGACATCGAAGAATTTATTCCCGAAATTACGCTTGGAATAAACAAATTGTCAACACGAAATTCAGTCATCACATCTGCCATGCCGGCAGATCGCTGAACATTTGGTGAAGTAAGAACAGCGGCATCAAGATGAAGGACACCTTTTCTTGCGAGGTAAGTCAGAACGGTTCTAATGGAATTATTAAAACCTCTTTCGCCGAAAGTAACAGCACCTGCATCAAAGAGCAGGTTTGCGTTATTAGGAGTTTGAACAAGAATTGCGCTGCCGTATCTTATAGCCAGCACTGAGATTTTCAATTTATTTTTATCAGGATCCGGAGATGCGATAACCGGTAATAGCAGCAAAAAAGCGAGAACAAGCGCAAATAATTTTGCGTAAACCGGTCGATATAATTTTATATAAGAAAGAATTTTTCCAAGAAGATCAAAAAGTTGTTTTCTGTAAACAAAACCGAGCAAATATGCATAGTAAACAACTACAAACCACGGATGCCATTTCGGAACAAACGGCCACGGACAGCCTCGAGCGACAACATGACTTAAAAGCAGAAACCCTGTGGATGCAATCCAATTTGCCGCATTGAGCATAAGAGCGAGATAAATACCGATTCCGGGAATTAATCCCAGCAACCCTGAAATCATTCCGAGCTGAATTATAACACCCGCGAGAGGTATCGCGATAATATTAGCATACATACCGCCAAGAGGCCAGCGCATAAAATAAACAGAGGAAAGAGGGATCATCATTCCAACTTGAATTGCGAACTGAGCGGCGAAGAAAGTACTGAAGCCATTTGGCAGGTCTTGAAAGCCGATATCACCGATAGGGTGGAATTTAGGTTGCAGAAGTTTAGCGATGAAAAAAATACCTGCCCATAAGATTGCCCATAAAATTAAAAAAGAAGGAGTATACATTAATGAAAATGTTCTTATGGCTATAATAGTTGTTATAATTATGAAAAATAGAAAAACTATAAAAATATTTCCACGAAGCTTTGATAGCCCCTCATGAGCAGGACTTGTTAAAAGTACAAGAGAAAGAATCGCCGCGAAAGAAAGTGTGAAAGACGGATCAACAATCATTAGCGGATTTTGTATTAAAATCAGTACCGCTGCGACAGCGAGACCGAACAGCGCCGCGGATCGCAGTCCCTGTTTCATATAAGCCCAGGTAAGCAGGAAGAGGCTGTTCATAATCACCGCGCGCAAAGTTGATGGTCGTGCGCCGGTAATAATCGCGAAAATAACGAGAGCGAAGATAGTAATAGGAACGAACATTTTTTTAGGCACTCGCAGCAGCATAAAAATTCCGACAAACATAGCAGTAATAATAGTAACATGCAAACCGGAAACAGCGAGCACATGATTAACACCCGCCCGTTTAAATTGGTCTTCAATAGTGTCTTCCCATCCTGAATGTGTTTTATCGTAATTATAATATTCAACTTTTGATAAACCTTCTTTTTTAAGTTTATAATAATCACTTAAAAGGCCTGGTCGGGAAGCGAGACCGTATCTCATTCCGAGAGTAATAGCGCCAACAAAAGCCGAATGAGGCATTGGAAGAGTTTGCTTTAAAATTGTGAGCATGTTATCGCGCGCGTTGAGGGAAAATTCAACAAGGGGAGTTCCTTTTGCATATTTTCCATCCGGCAGTTTAACAGGAGCAATCATACCTTGATTAACAAATAAAGTTCCAAAAAGATTATGATTCTTCATATATGTTCGCTGGTCGAAATCCATTGGATTTGCCGGTCCGGGAGGAGTAAGCAATTCTCCGCGTGCCTGAACATTATACCCATAAGCGCTTGTTCTGGCGAGTTTATAATAATTATGAGTGGCGGGATAAAGGAGAGTGCTGATATCCCCGCTATCGACCTTAAAGAAGGGGCCGTTACGTTCATATTGAATAAAATCCGGTGTTATGGAAATTCTTGCTCTATTAGCGTAAACGGAAGGATCGTGAGTTATTCTGCCGAGGATTGTAACAGCCGGATTTTGTCTGCCGGATCTTGTAAAAGAACTTACATGGTTGGGAATTTTAAAGAGAGAGATTTTTGCCGTACCGGTTCCGCTGACACAAACAATTGAAGTTATAGAATTAAAAGGTTGTTGAATGTTATAGACTGTTCCGACGGGGTCATTAGCTTTGATGATAATTTTACTGCTGAAAACCGGCATTTTAATAAAACTAAACATCCAATGACCTTTTGCGTCAATACGTACCAAATCGTTTGTATCGTATTCAGGAACGCGTGCTTTTAACTTGCCGGCAATTTGAACAGCAAAATCGTTAGAATTTTTAGAAGTTTTGACTAATTTTAAACGACTTGTATCTCCGAGAGGAATTACATTTTTAAAGTCGGTTTTACCATCTGCTGATATAATTATTTCTGAAAGCCGGTTTTCCGGAATAGTAACCGAAGCGAGGTGTCTTGTATAACCGAAGAGGAAAAAAGTAATAAGGAAGAAAGGAATAAACAAAGAAGTTTTTTTAAAATTCCCAAGAAGAATCATAAAAATTAAAGCCCCGGCAAGAAGTAATCCAATACCGGTAATCATCCACATTATGTATAAAGAAGGATGAGCCGGGAAGACCATATGAAGAACTATTCCTGCAATGTAAGCATAGCAGGTTGCAATGATTGAGTGGCTTGTTTTAGTGGTCATTATTTTTTAAGTTTGTATTTAGTAGTTGGTA
>JAOZNZ010000296.1 GCA_029933535.1 bacterium
TATAACACCCTTTATTCATCGTGTTTTTGGGTGTTTTTTTGTTTCTCCCCCCTTTGTCCGCCAAATCAGCATACATTTCGAGGGTGTTTTTGAGAGTTATTTTGCCGCAAAGCGGCTTAGGCGTATAGCCCCGTGCTTTAGCGCGGGGATGTTAAACAAAGTCTATCCGCCCGAAAAGGGCGGAGGAATTAATCAAATATTTTGTTAGCCGCATCTTGAAAATTTGCAATCCCCGGCATATCCGTTTGTTCTTCTGTTAGTCGTTCAACATTTAATTGCGTAAGAAAAAGTTCCATTCTTTCTTTAATGATAGTTCACGGCTCTTGACCGGGGTATGCCTGGTTTACCGTGCCATTTATTATTTAACGATTTAATGATCTGGTTATTTGAAATTAATTATTCTGCCACCCTAACGAAGTAACGCTGTACTCACGGTCATTATTCTGCCATAATAATTAATCATTTTATTCTAAATAATTTTATTGAATTAAATTTAATCGTACTGCAATAATTGTTCTGTCAAGTTTACAATAGTAAGAGAAATGTCATTTTTCTTACAGGTCAGCTTTATTAATTCCATATATGGTTTTACGTTTTCATCTTCCGTAAGAGGGCGCATAAAGAAAATAATTTGTTCTATTTTAAAAGTCTTTAACTGCTTTTCAATTTTTTGCGAACACTTTGTTACATCTTCGGACACAAGCATATAATCATAATCAGGAATCAGGTCGCATGTACCGATAATTCCATACTTGCCTGACAAAATATAACAGTCAATATTTAAACTTCGCGCTGCAGAATAAATTTGCCGGATACGCTTGCTTTGATAACGTTCAACAGCCGGCATCAAATCGGATTGATGATTCTTTTTTGCTGAGCAATAAGTTACAAATATTGTTGTTGAATTATTCATAGAATATTTTACCGGTAGAGAATTGTGAGCATCACAATAAAATTTGTTCATTTGTGATTTATTGTACTTTATTTCAAAATATTATACAATGCATTAAGAAAAAAATCTCTCGCTAAGGCGCTAAGCCCGCAAAGGTTTTAAATGATGAACATGAGTACAGTGTTTATCTTTTATTGACAAAATCATTAAGGACAAAATCATTTTTAAAAACAATACTTTTTTATTTATAAAACAACAAATCCTGTTAAATATTATATTAATTTGATTCAACTTTCTAATCATAATCAAAAATGCCAAATACAGTAAATTCAATTTGTCCCGATAGCGGAACGTATCGGGACAAATTTACTCAGGTGGGACACACATTTAGCTAAATCGTCCCGCCCCCCCTTGACAATTCGACATGTATAGTGTATACTCTATTCCAGTAGTGCAATTTGACAATCCAATAACCCGAATTAAATATTCAATATTCAACAAGAAATTTTCAATGAAAAAGTTTAATACAAAATTCTTTACTTTGAAATTGCTCATTTTACTGTTGAATATGAACGCGAGTACGGCGTTACTTCATTAGGAGTGTTTACGTTAATCCATTAATTTTACCACGCGTTTGGCGTGGCCAATCCTTAATACCATGAATAAAAAAATAATTAAAAAACCGGAACTAGCTGCCGCAGAATGGGAAATTATGAAAATCGTCTGGCAGGAGGAACCGTGTGCTGCAGGGACAGTGCAGGACTGTCTTCAAAAATCAAAGAACTGGGCGTACAGCACTGTTAAAACAACTATGGACAGAATGGTTAAGAAGAATTTTCTTAAAACCAAAAGTATTCGTAACCTTCAGTTGTTCTCTTCAAATATTACTGAAGAAGAAGCCAAACGTGATGAAATATTTAAAACTATCAAACGCGCTTTCAACGGAGCATTAACACCAATGATGCAATTTCTTCTTCAAAACGAAAAATTTTCAGAAAAAGATATCAAGGAATTACGCAGTATGGTTAATAAAGCAGCAAAACGTGGCAGGTAGTTGGAGAAAATTCAATTCGGTAAATTGAATTTAAAATTTTAAATTTATCCCGAGGCGCTTGCGCGCTCGTGGATTAATTTTCTCCCAAATACTGACACCTGACACCTGACACCCGACACCTCATAAATACCATGAATTCAATCATCTCAACACTAAACAGTCTCGGAATACATTTCTGCCAATTTGCTATAGAAATGTTTATACAATCAACTATTTTAATTGTTCTGCTATTCGCCATAGATTTTTTCCTGCGTAAACGAGTTCGCGCAGTCTTCCGGTGTTTTTTGTGGCTGCTTGTTTTAGCAAAACTTCTTTTAATTATAAATGTTGCTTCGCCTGTCGGCATAGAAACCTGGATTAATAAACTTCGCCCTACTCAAATTAAGCGACAAACAATTTTTGCAAATTCTTTCCTGCCAACAATTGAACAAAATAAAAAGTTCGCATTGTCGAAGATTCACCATGAGCGGGAAGGTAAGCAAGATGTTGTTATTAATAAAAAAGAATTTTCTTCATCGACAGAATCCTCCGTTGAAATTTCTCCAATGGCTGCCGTAAAAGAATCTGCGGTTACCGTACAAACTCAACCTTTAAACAAGCTTCCCCCACTTAATTGGCAGGGATATGTATTTTTAAGCTGGTGCATAGGAATATTAGTTTTTGTTGTTTTGCTGATTCAGCGCTTGTTCTTTATAAAAGGTCTCATCAGTCAAACAAAAAATGCAGCGCCGGAAACACAAAATTTATTTGAAGAATGTTGTAAAACAATGAAATTAAACACCAATAAAATTAAACTGAAAATTTCTTCCAATATGGTGAGTCCCGCAGTCTGCGGTTTATTTCGACCATCAATTTTATTGCCGGATTATCTATTAAATAAACTTGATCATCAACAACTTCGGGCGGTTCTTTTACACGAATTATCACATATCAAACGATATGATCTGCCAATAAATTTCTTGCAGACAGCGCTGCAAATCATTTATTTTTATAATCCTTTTGTATGGTTCGCCAACAATATTATTAGAAAAGTTCGCGAGCAGGCTGTTGATGAAGCAGTTCTTGTTGCACTTGGAAATGAAGCTTCCGGATATAGCAACATATTGATTGATATTGCTGAAATGGCATTTTTTCGTCCTGCACTTGGCTTAAGGTTAATCGGCGTAGTAGAATCCAAGAAAGCTCTTTTACAAAGGATAAAACATATTCTCAACCGACCAATGCCAAAAACTGTAAAATTAGGTTTTACAAGTGTTTTGTCTCTTATAATTGTTGCGGCACTTGTTTTACCAATGGCTAAAGCGGAAGTGGAGAAACCCCGGCATACGCAGGGCGCTAACGCGCAACGAAGTAACGTGTATTACCACGTTCAATCCAAAATCACAAATCCAAAATCCAAAATTCTTCCCGGTCTTCAGAAAAAAATCAACGATGCCCGGGATGGAGATATTATCATCGTTCCGGAAGGAGTTTATACCGGGAATCTAACTATCACAAAACCCATAACTTTAAAAGGAAAGAACGCTAAAAAAAGTGTAATAGAATTTTCGGGTGATGTTCCGGCTATATATATTAAAAAAGTTAAAGGCGTAAATATAGAAAATCTGACGGTACGATGGAGTCAGAAATCTACAGATAAACGATTAGAAAATCCGGCCGCTATCGCCGTTCGTGATGCTAATGTTGTAATCAAAAGCTGTTTGCTTGAGCCAATAGACCGTCCAACCAAAACACCTTACGGACTCTTTGTGCAGGGGCGGTCTGATGTAACATTTACGCGCGGCAAAACAAAAGGATTTGCTTATACCATTATGTTTACAGACGGTGCAAACGGGACTGTCAGTGATTCTTTTCTTGAGGGAGCCGGCCACAGCGTAGTTTCTTTACATGCAGATTCTAAAGTTGCAATTACTCGTAATATTCTCGCAAAATGCGGTTATCATGCTGTTCGCAATACAGGCGGCACAATGGACATGAGAAATAATTTAATAATTGACAATAATCGTGCTGGGGCATATTTGGGCAACAGGTCAGCTCACGGAATAATTGAGAACAATCTTTTCACAAGAAACAGAGGTGCTATTTGGGCCTACGCAAGTTCTAATGTTAAAATAGTCAACAATCTTTTTATCAATTCAAAAAACGCGGCGATAGGATTTCAAGCTTCCTGCAAATTAAAGATTGACAAAAACAGTTTTGTTGACAATCCCACGGCATTAATACGGTATGAAGGCAAATGGAAATCAAGCAGTCGAGGAGCAACAATCGGAGAAAATCATTACTATAAAAATAAAAAAGATCATGTTGATCTGGTTGGCAATAAAATAGAAATAATTCTTTCCGGTGACCCGAAATTCAAAGATCCGGAACAGGGAGATTTTTCTCTTAAAAAAAGTTCCGTACTTGGATCTAAAGGAAATGTTATTGCCGGATTAACCAACCCAGAGATTATCAGAACTCTTTGGAAAGCCTATACAAAGAATCCCAATCTAAAACAATTTCAATCTGAACCCGAAAAAACACCTGATAAAATAGTCAAGTTTGTCCGCCTTGTCATCGCGCTGAACGAAATAACTTTTGAAGGAATAAAGACCACGTGGGAAAAGTTGCCCAACTTATTGGAAAAAATTCCTGATAGAAAGAATACAGTTTTCGAATTAGCACAAGAATATAACTATAATAACGAAGGCGATTTTGTTAACGCATTTGGTAAAGCAGTAAGACTATCCAGAAAATTTAATTTTAAACATATCAGTAACATTGGATACAAAATGTTGGGATCGAAAGGAACTGTTCAATACAAAGGCAAATTACAATTTGATAAAAAGATTCCGATAGAACTAATCGCCGGAACAGCAAATCAGTCTGACACTTTAAAAACTCAATGGATTAAATTTAAGCATTCAAAAGACGGGTTAGTTGCTGAACTTAATTGTGAAGCCAAGAAAAATCCGGAAACACGGTGGAAAATTAG
>JAOZNZ010000970.1 GCA_029933535.1 bacterium
CCCCTGATTTTCCGGCAGGATTATTTTGGTAAAATTGTCACCTGAAGATAATTTATCAAAAACCGTTTCGGGGATTTTTATAGAAAATTCTTTTTCATTTCGAGCGGGAATACTTATTTCAAAAACCAAATTGGTTTCGGCAACAAAAAGCCTGGCTTTTCCTTTAATTGTTTTTTCGGTGTTGTTGCGAATGAGTATATCAACGTCGCGCGGAGCTCCTGCTCCGTGTTTATTGTTCTTCCGATTCCTACCGGCCTTGTGCCGGTGAAAATCCAAATTTTCTTCTCTACCGGGACAAGCCCGGTAGGAGAGTCCATTTGAAATCACTGCTTCATATCTCGGTAAAATAGTTAAATCTACCGGCAGCCAGAACTCCACATTGTTTTTCTTTTCACGGCATTTAACAAAAAAAGTCCTTCTCGAAAAGTTTAATTGTCCAAGTTTGCCGAATTTTAAATAAGGCACAAGCAAGCCACGCTGAATTTTAGATTTAATTAAATTCCCCCTTTCAAGGTCTCTGACCCGGCGAATGCCTGGGGGGATTGAGGGGGATGTAGATTCATCCCTTTCATGATTCATAACTCCATGCTTCGTTGAATTTAGCTTGACACCTTTTTTACCGCAAAGCGGTTTAGGCATATAGCCTCGTGCTTTAGCGCGAGGTAGTTTTTCGATTGATGAATGCACACTGAAAGTGTGCAGGAGTTTATTGGAAATGCTTATCTCCATCGCCCCTTCAGGGCGAACTATTTGGTTTGATCCTATCCCCGAGCTAAAGCACGGGGCTATATGCCTTTGCCCCTCCAGGGCAGAAAAAATGTTGTAACGGTCATCAACAGAAACAATATCAACACCTTTTAATTTCAATATAAATTCCTCACCTTCGGCTATAGATTTTGGGTAATCTATTTCAAAATCAACCGGTTCGGAAATAATTGTAAAAATTGTTTTTTTACTCGCGGGAATATTTACTGAAAGTTCAATATATCCCACACCCGGTTTTACGGAAAAATCTGATTTCTTACCATTAACAAGCACAGAAGAAATTGTAGAAGGTATAATTTTCCATCGTAGTTTTCTCGCTAATGGTTTTGTAGTTTCTACCTTATATATTATTTCATTCCCGGTTTTTTTGTAATCAACCTTGTAATCAGTTAGTTCCATTTTCGCAAACGGCCAGTTCGATGGAAAAGACGGAGAAATTTCAACATATTTTTCCGGCAAGTTGGGCTTCAAACCAAATAATGCTT
>JAOZNZ010000971.1 GCA_029933535.1 bacterium
TTACAGTTAATATTTATTATACAAAGTATAAAAAAAACGGCTGTTATTGTCAATAGTCGCTAGAAGGAGATCCCCGATTTTGGAGTGCAGGAATAAAGAATTTTCTCGTGAGAGAAAATTTATTTACTGCGCGGTTGCATAGCAATCGATATACCTCCGCAATCGCTAATAATCGAAAAATCAATTCGGCCGCTTCGCGCCCGCGCAGTAGCAGCTATCGCGGCTTTATTACTGCACTCCATATCCAGGACGCTGGGGACAGCGTCCCTCCATTAATCCATTAATCCAATAATCCATCATTCCTTCTCATCTTGAAGAAATTTCTTGTTATGGCTATAATTTAATCATGAACAAAAATATCCTGCCGATAGAATTCTATGACCGATCGCCGGATGTTGTAGCACGTGAGTTACTCGGGAAAATTTTAGTTCATTATCACAACGGAATTTGCTGCAGTGGCCGAATAGTAGAAACCGAAGCATATTTCGCGGAGAATGATCCTGCTAATCACGCTGCATGCGGCAGAACCAAAAGAAACAGTCCGATGTTTGGTCCGCCGGGAACCGCTTATGTTTATTTTTGTTATGGAAATCACTGGCTTGTAAATGCGGTAACTGAAGAAGAAGGTAAAGCGTCTGCTGTGCTTATAAGAGCGGTAGAACCGGTTAGGGGAATTGAAATTATGCGTAAAAGGCGCAAAGTTAAAAGAGATGTTGACCTGACAAACGGCCCTGCAAAATTATGTGCTGCGTTAGAAATCACCGGTGAACAAAACAAAATTTCTTTATTAAAAAAACCACTAATGATAATTGATGATGGTACTCCGTTACCACCATTTAAAACAAGTGAAAGAATCGGAATAAAAGTCGGAACAGAAATAAAAGGGCGATACTATATTCCGGGGAATGGATATTTGTCATCAAAATTGACCTAATTGATCTAATTGATCTAATGAAAATCCCCCTAACCCCCTTTATAAAAGTGGGAATGATAATGACCAAACGAAGAAAAAACCGATTTTGTTTATTTCTAATTATTGGATTATTGGGATTTGTTTAGAGCAATTAGAAATTAGAACAATTAGAAATTTAAAACCTGAAACCTGACACCTGACACCTGACACCTGACCCGGCATACGCCGGGCGCTTCGCGAACCTGAAACCTGAAACCTGAAACCTGAAACCTGATCATGTATTACTCCTGGGTAGAAATAAACCTTAATATCTTACGCGAAAATATTAACATCATTC
>JAOZNZ010000972.1 GCA_029933535.1 bacterium
TCCTTCTAAAACTGTTACCCGGACTTATTTGTTGTACGCAAGTGATGCAATCAGAGACGCGCCTATAGTTTCTATTGTAGCTGACACTGAAAGAACTATGTATAAACCTAACGGAGTTACTTCTATCGTCGGGGGACATTGGGACGGTAATCCCCCTGATTTTGGATGGTGGGTAGCTGATACACCTGATGATTTTGACATACCTATGAAACGCGGCAGACCTTATGAACGTCCCACCTCCGTTGAATTTCTTTATTATGGCACAAATGTCTGGTCACAAATTGATTGCGGTATTAGAATCGCCGGAAGCGACTGGACACGACCACAATATTATCTACAGGATTTAACGGGAAGATGGGATGGATTTCCGCATAGAAACAAACCGCAATTTAATATTTATTTCCGAAGTGATTATGGCGAAAGCGTTTTGGACTTCCCGCTTATGCCCGATTCGGAAGTTACTAAATTCGACAGTTTGCGCCTGCGGGGCGGGAAAAATGATTGGATAAACCCCTTTATTCTTGATGAATTCGTTAGAAGAATTTCTATTAATATGGGACAGGTCGGCAGTAAAGGATATCTAGCATGGCTTTACGTGAATGGAGAACAAAAAGGTTTCTTTAATCCTGTCGAAAGACTTGATGAGCGATTCTTTCAGGAATGGTATGACAGCAATGAAAATTGGGATATTATTAATCATGGCGGAGTAAGCGAAGGCGATGATATCGCCTGGAACGAAATGCTTACATATTTCAGCTCTCATAATTTGGATAATTTAAATAATTATATTGAAGCCTCCAAAATGTTAGACTTGGTTAATTATATCGATTATATCCTCGCGGAATCTTATGGCGCTAACTGGGATTGGCCTAATAATAACTGGTATGCCGCGCGAGAACGTTCTGATTCCGGACTGTTCGGATTTTATGTTTGGGACGCCGAAGGCAGTTTTTATAATTCAGATGTGAATCCCATAAATAAAGACAGCTTTAACCAAAACCCGGCTTGGCAGTCCGGCGGCGGTACCGGATTGAACGGTGAAAACACTCCCATCGCAAATATTTACCGAAGATTGAAATATAGTGCTGAATTCAGATTACTTTTTGCCGACAGAATTCAAAAACATTATTTTAATAACGGTTGTATGATGCAGGCAAACCTTATTTCTGAATGGAATAAACTGGAAACTATTATGAAACCTATGCACAGCTCATTTTTTGGCGGATGGTTTGATGACCGCACACGAAC
>JAOZNZ010000297.1 GCA_029933535.1 bacterium
TGGAATGATGGAATGATGGAATGATGGAATGATGGAATGATGGAATAATGGAATGGTGGAATGGTGGAATGGACACCTAACGAAGTAACGCGTTTCACTCATTAATAAATGTCGAATTAAACCAGCGGAAAATGATAATTATTCAAGCAGAAATTTACTGGAAAAAGCCCTGAAAGGGCGAAAGAAATTTTTCCCTTATACACTTCAGGGCGTGGAAACACGGATGGTCGATTAATTCAGTAATTCATCGCACAATTTTATTACTTTTTCCCTTTCCGCTTTTCTGAATGAATGGAAAGGTTCGGCCATAAAATCATTGCATATTCCCATGTATTTCAAAGCGCATTTTATACCTTTTATCAAAGAAGAATCGTATTTCCCACAACTGTAAATTTTTCTGATATTGAAAACTTTGTTCTGCAGACGAAGAACTTCCGGAATGTTTTTTTCTCTTGCTGCATTGTAAAGATCAACATATAACCGGGGAGCAATGTTCGCACCGCCGTTTACTCCGCCATGCCCACCGAATATGACAGCTTCAGCCATTAATTCTTCCGGTCCAATCAGTAGAGAGAATCCGGGATTATTTTTCATTGTCTGAATATATTCATGAAATCTTATCATATTGCCCGAGCTGTCTTTAAAGCCAATAATCCCATCAATTTCCGAAGCTTTTTTTAATGTGCCAACTTCAATATCAACTTTTGTCATTAACGGCATGTTGTAGAGAAACATTGGCAATGGAAGTCTTGGTACAAGATGTTTAAGATATTCAAGCAGTTCCATTTGACCTGTAGGAAAATAATATGGTGGCGCAAGAACAACAGCATCCGCTCCGCATTCAGCCGCATGTTCAGCGAGTCTTATAGATTCAGAAAAAGACGTATCTGTAACACATACAAGAACGGGAATTCTTTTTGCGATAAGCTCACATGATTTTTCGACCATTTCATATTTTAGTTTTGCACTCAGGCTTGGTCCTTCACCAGTAGTTCCCAAAAGGAACATTCCATGCACACCACCTGAAATTACGTGTTCGATCAGTTTTGCGAGACCTTCATCATCGATATTATTTTCATTGTGCAGAGGAGTTATCAATGGAGGAATAATACCTTTCAATGTTTTCATGTTATTGGTTTTCATATTTTACTCTGTGAAAAGTTAAATAATTCGCGTCGTGAGCGTTGTGCGCTCCACCAAATTCATCATCAAAAGCTGTCCGATTAGCGAAAATAATATCATTATTTTCAAACAACCAGTCAACATATTGCCACCCGTGTTTTTTTTCGTCAGGATGGTAAAAGAGTTGTGATTCAATTTTCCAGTTTCTTAAATCAACAGACGAAATAAGAATTAAATTGTTTCGGTAAGCCAATGGATTAGTTTGTTTGCTTACGATTGCCCAATAACGTGAAGACTTTTCATCATAACGTATTGTAAATTTAGAACCACCACCCGGCATATCAATAAAATCTTTCCCGGGTTCATATGAAAGTTTTTTGCCATCTGAACTCACGTGAACAATTGCCGCCTTATCTTTGCCCTCTGTGTTTTCATTCGTGCGCAGGACATTAACAATATTATTGTCAGGATCAAGCAAAACATTTCCTTCGAGCCATTCGATATTTTCTTGTTTTGGCAGAGGTTGGCTGAAAGTCCAGCTTTCCGCGCTCAATAGATCGGAATCAACCGGCGCACTTATGATGAGTGAACTAAAGTTACCCCATTTCCCGCCTGTGAATTCTTCGAATGCGCGCCAGATGCGGTTATTATGAATAAGAGTTCTGCATGGAGCGCAATGATATCGCCCATTGCGCAGTAAGCCGGTTTTCGGAAAATCCGGTTTGGTCCATGTTTTTCCACCATCGTCTGATTGTCGGATTAGAATATCTCCATATTCATGTCTCGTCCCGAGGATATAGAGTTTACCACTATGAACAAAAAGTTTTCCCCAGAAAAGCGGCTTTATGTCCGATATTTTCTCCCATGTTTTTCCTTTATCCTTTGACGAAAAAACTACCGACGAAGCTGCGACTGTGTGGTTGGCTTCCGGACCAAAAAAATCGTGTGATGCGACATAGGTCCCGTCAGGAAGAACAGCAATACTTGGCGAGCCGATATATTTACCGGACTTTGCCGGAGAGTGAGTGATTATTATTCCGGGTGGCTTTTTCATTATGGCTTATTATACCATTTTTCACTATAATTTAATAAGTTTGCTGCCATCTCGATTTCCTTTGTGGAATTTTTTCTAATAGAGATGCCATTT
Source organism: bacterium (assembly GCA_029933535.1). Lineage (GTDB taxonomy): Bacteria > Auribacterota > UBA3054 > UBA3054 > B51-G9 > B51-G9. The sequence goes on from JAOZNZ010000297.1 coordinate 2,270, forward strand.
TGATTGCTTAAATTATAAAACACTAAACTATGACCAACAAATACGATGTTATAATAATTGGTGCCGGAGTTATTGGCGCTGCTATTGCCCGTGAACTGTCACGTTATCACTTGGACGTTGCGGTTTTAGAAAAAGAAACTGATGTTTCTTTTGGTGTAAGTAAAGCAAATTCAGGGATTATTCACGCAGGATTTCATGCTCCGCCTGATACCTTAAAAGGAAAGCTCGCAGTACCCGGAAACCGGAAATTTGACCGTTTATGTGAAGAATTGGATTTTCCTTTCGAGCGAAATGGAGAATTGATGGTCGCATTTAGTGAGGACGAAATACACACTCTTCAGTTTTACTATGATCGCGGTAAAAAAAATAATGTTCCTTATTTGGAAATAATCGGGAAAGAACGTCTGCTTGAATTAGAGCCAAACCTTAATCCGGATGTCGAATGCGCACTTTACGCACCGAGTGCCGGAGTGATCTGTCCTTATGAATATTGTTTTGCTCTTATTGAAAATGCTAAACAAAACGGAGTTAATGTAATTACCGGAGAGAAAGTGATTCATTTGGAAAAGAAAGGTAAGATATTTGAAATCAAAACTGAAAAAAATAATAAATATTCTGCACTCTATATCGTTAATGCCGCAGGCTTGTTCGCAGACGAAATCGCACGAATGGTCGGTATAACCAACTTCAAAATTGTTCCCCGGAAAGGTGAAGAATATCTGCTTGACAGACGGGTAGGCAAGTTGGTGAAACGAGTTATTTTCCCCTGTCCTACAAAAAAATCGAAAGGGATGTTGATAATTCCGACCGTTGATGGTCCGGTAATGGTTGGACCTACCGCTCTTGATATTGAAGATAAAGTAGATTTCAGCACAACGCGTGATGGTCTGAAACAGGTATTTAATCACGCACAAAAACTTGTGCCTTCAATTCGTTCGACAGATGCGATAACATCATTTGTTGGATTGCGCCCTGCCGCAACACGCAATTATTCCATAATTTCAAAGTTTTTTTCTATAATTAAGTCTTTTACCGGGACAAAACCTGAATATATAGATGGAGACTTTATTATCGGAAGAACTACTGTTTCAGGTTTTATTAATGCCGCAGGTATCCAATCGCCGGGATTGACCGCTTCACCTATTATTGCGGAACACATATCTGACGCATTACTGAAAGATGGTTTAAAATTAGAAAAAAATCCTGCATTTAATCCGATTCGAAAAAGAAGAGTAAAACATTTACGAGTAATTCTTGAAAAAAAATTTTTTCATGAAGTTGAAAAATTGGTGAAAGAAAATAAAAAATATTCTAACTTGGTTTGCAGATGCGAAAATGTTACTGAAGCGGAAATTGTTGACGCTATAAAAATGGGACATACAACTTTAGATGGAATAAAATTTGCAACCCGGGCAGGAACAGGCCGTTGTCAGTCAGGTTTTTGTACAACACGAATTCTGGACTTGATTCATCAAGAAACCGGAATTCCTGTTGAAAAAATTACCAAAAAAGGCCCCGGCTCGGAAATTGTTTTAACTCCATTAAGGAAAGGACAGGGGAATAGTTAATTGTTAATTGTTAATTGTTAATTGTTAATTGTTAATCGTTAATCGTTAATAGTTAACTGGATTTTATTTAAGAACAAAGAACAAATACAATATGAAGAAAAAAGTCGATGCAGTTATTATTGGTGCCGGGCCCGCCGGAATGGCGGCAGCGGTATCTCTTCGTGAAAATGGGATCAAAAATATTCTGTTGGTTGACCGTGAGCCCGTTGCGGGAGGTATTCTACAGCAATGTATTCATAATGGTTTTGGAGTACATCATTTTAAAGAAGAATTAACGGGACCCGAATACGCTGAAAGATACATTAAGCAAATCAATAAAGAGAAAATTGATTTATGGCTTGATTGTTGCGTAATTGATATTGAAAATAATTCCGATGATAGTAAAAACGTAGTCGTTCTTTCTAAAGAACACGGGATAAGTTATATTAACACAAAAGCAGTTGTTCTCGCTATGGGATGCAGAGAGCGAAACCGCGGGAATATAAATATTCCGGGTAGTCGACCGGCAGGCATTATGACTGCGGGAACCGCTCAGAAATTAGTCAATATTTATGGTTATCTTCCGGGGCGCGAGGTTGTGATTCTTGGTTCCGGTGATATCGGTTTAATAATGGCGCGACGAATGACTTGGGAAGGAGCGAATGTAAAAGCGGTTATAGAGCTTCAATCTTATCCGGGAGGTTTGAACAGAAATATTGTTCAATGTCTTAACGATTTTGATATTCCCCTTTATCTTTCACATACAATAAGTAATATTTTAGGAAAAAATCGCATTGAAGAAGTGGAAGTTTCTCCGCTTGATGAAAATTTTGAAGCAATTAAAAGCGAGAGCTTTAATCTTAAATGTGATACTCTTTTACTCTCTGTCGGGTTAATTCCGGAAAATGAATTGTCAATAAAAATTGGCGTAAAACTCGATCAGGTAACCCGGGGTGCCCTCGTTGACAAAAATCTTATGACTAATATTCCGGGAATCTTTTCGTGCGGGAATGTTTTACAGGTTCACGATTTGGTTGATTTTGTGTCTGAAGAAGCTAAAA
>JAOZNZ010000298.1 GCA_029933535.1 bacterium
TTTTCAGTTGAATATTTCTTGTTGAATATTTTTCGGTTTAAAGTGCTAAAATATGTTTGCTTTAGCGCTTATGGTTCTTTGACTTTACCCGGCATACGCGGGTCGCTTGTGCGAAATCAAATTTATTTACTATATTAAGCATATTAGATCACATTAACATAATCTAATTTGCTTAGCGAATAACTTATATGCAAAATGCAGGAAAATAAATTTGTCCGGGGACAAATTTCCTCCATGTAATCCATAAACAAATCAAAAAAATGAAAAAGTCAGTAATTATTATTCTTTTATTATCATCGTTTGTAACTTTTGCGGCAAAAAATGTAAAGGTTGAAAAAAATCCCGTCATACAATATGACGCACGTTATGTAACAATTTATATTGGAAATGAAGTTGTGGTTTTTTTTGATACTGCTGAAGGGATGCTTAATACGGCTTTAGTTTCCAAAACCAGTTTTGATACGTGGCGAGTGTATGATATTCACAAAATATCCAAAAAAAGCGGGAAGGCAGAAATAGAAATAGATAAAATTTTTCAAAACAGAAAAATTCATGGAAGATATAAAATAAATTTAATTGGCGGGAAATTAACTATTACCGATACACTAACCGGAAGAATCTGGACTTGCAGGCATTCAAGCGGAATATGTGATATTTGGAAGGTGTATGATTTTCGAAGCGAATAATAGTTAACAGTTAATAGTTAATCGTTAATAGTTAATTGCTATTTGTTAATTGTTATTTGTTAATCGGTAATCAATAATCCAATAATCCAATAATCCAATATTCCATTAATCCATTAATCCATTAATTCAATGACTATCAGCAGACGAGATTTCATAAAAACCGGAGCTATAGGTACAGCGGGAATCCTTGTCGGATGCGCAACAGGAAAGCCTGTTATATCAGCGTTTGAAAATAAGAAGCCAAACTTTTTATTGATTATAACCGACCAGCAGAATCTTGACGCAATCTCCGCTCACGGAAATCCTAATGTTAAAACACCGAATCTTGACCGGCTTGTCAAACGGGGTGTTTCATTTATAAATTCTTACAGCACAGATCCGGTATGTTCACCTGCGCGAAGTTCTATTTTAACAGGAAGAATGCCTTCTGAGACGGGAGTTGTATCGAATGACAGACCAATATCTGACAGTGTGCCAAACATAGGGGAATGGCTTCGTAAAGACGGGTATGAAACGGTTTATGTCGGGAAATGGCACATGCCTGAAAACTGGCCTTCCCGTTTAAAAGGATTTGATGTGATTCCTGTCGGTGCGGGTCAGGGAGATATTGTAGATTCAGTAACGTCGCGTGAATGTGAAGCGTTTCTAAAAAGCCGCGACAAATCAAAACCGTTTTTTCTTACCGCGTCATTGCTTCAGCCGCATGACATTTGTTTTTTGGCGATTCACGGGGAGAAGATTGTTCCCAAAGAATTGCCGTATGAAGAATTAAAAGGCAAACTGCCGGAACTTCCGCCCAACCATAAAAGTTTTCCAAGAAAACCTAAAAATTGCTCCAGCGGATATGGCGGTTTTGACGATGAACAATGGAAATATTATCTCTATAATTATTATCGTATGGTCGAAATGGTTGACTCAGATATCGGAAGAATACTTGACGCGCTCGAAGATTCAGGACAGGATGACAATACGGTTGTTATTTTCACATCAGATCATGGCGAAGGAGCAGGACGGCACAGTAATGTTCAGAAATGGTATCCTTATGATGAGGCCGCAAAAGTACCATTGATAATTTCCTGGCCCGGTAAGATAACTGAAGATAAAAAGAGTGATGTTCTTGTTTCCGGTTTGGACATAGTTCCAACTATTTGCGCGTTTGCCGGAATTGCTCCTCCGCCGGATTGTTGTGGCGAGGATTTAAAGCCTTATCTTGAGGGAGGCAAAAAGCCGGACAGAGAGTTTGTAGCTTATGAAACTCATGTGTGTGGAAGAACGATTCGAACGAAGGATTATAAATATGTAAAATACAAAGGAGATCCTGTGGAGATGTTTTTTGACATGAAAAATGATCCCTGGGAAAAGAAAAATATATATGATGATCCTAAATACGCGAGAGAAATTCAGCATCATAGAAAATTACTCGGAAATTGGGAAAAATCTTTGAAAACGATTATGCCTACTAAATTGGCTGTGAAGCCTTCTCCATGGGTGCAAAATCTGGTTGATGCACAATACGGGAAAGGCCGAGCAATTTAGTAAGCCGCACTCGCGACCCGCGCATGCTGGGTTCCAAGTGCGAGCCAAGGAGTGATGGAGTGATGGAGAGCTAAACACTCAATATTCAACAGTAAAATGAGCAATGTAAAAGTAAAGAGTTATTTCCTAACTTTGTGATGAACATGAGTACAGTGTTACTTCGTTAGATGAATTACATAATTAGATGGTGCTCGAAAAGATTCAATCAGCTAAAATTGTCCAATATAAAAAGCCGCCCCGGAATTCGGGACGGCTTTTTTAAAAACATTAGAGTACTGGAACTTTGGAGTATTGGAAATCCAATAATCCATCAATCCATCAATCCATTCTTCCTACTTTCTGCGCAGAAATGCTAAACCAAGAATGGCGAGCAATCCGAGAGTTGCAGGTTCGGGAACAATGTCAGCAACTATATCATTGCCGATAATAGTCGGATTAACAGGTCCGGCAACTCCTGATCCGTAGACCATAGTTATGTCAGTAGCATCGCCAACTATTCCTGTAGCTGTAAACAATGTGTAAGCAGAACCGTCTGGAGAACCTGCGTCAATAACATTGACAATAATTCCGCCTGCTGAAATGTCAAGAGTTCCGTTTACGTTAATCAGATCTGCGGAAACAGGATCGCCAACTTCCCAGTCGTATTCACTATCAAATTCCATAGTAAGAGCGCCGGTGTTTAAAGTTCCGATACTTGTGCCTGGAGCAATTGTTGCGCCGGCCGGAACAGTTAAAGCACCAACAGTTCCTGATCCACCGATAGCTGCGCCATCAGCGATAGTAATTCCGCTGGAGGCAAGCGAACCATTAATTGCAAGAGTACCTGCCTGTACGACAGTAGGTCCGGTGTATGTATTGTTTCCACCGAGAGTTAAAGTTTCAGGTCCGAGTTTAGTCAAACCGCCGTCAGGTGTTCCGCCAAGAGCTGAGTCATGCAAAAGAGCGATAGAGATAAGGCGTCCGCTGGTGTTATTAACTTCAATATTAGCGCCGCCTGCTTTTACGATAAGATTTGTAAAGACTTGAATCCATTCCGGATTCCATATAGGCCATATGCCGTCAGATAGGGTACCGCCATCGAAGTTAAGAAAACTACCTTCCTGAGGACCCGGGATAGCACCTGTGGCGTGCATTCCTGCTGTTTTCAGAGTTCCGCCGGCATTCAAATTGAATGTACTTGCATCATCAGTATCGCCATTACGGCAAACGAAGGCACTAACAGTACCATCGTCTGAAGCAGTAACAGTACCGGCAGTTCCTGCATGTCCGGGCATAAGTTCGAGATTACATGTAAAAGTCCCGCTTGTAACTACCAGTGAGGCGTTGTTTCTAATATAGACATATTTATCGCAAAAAACATCTCCGCCTTCAACCAATAGAGTTCCATCTTCAATTCCCATAACATAATCGCCGTTAATGTCTTTGTCGATAAATTTTAATGTTCCGCCGCCCGCACTGTCTCTGACAGCTTTTATTACAGGACCTGCAATCCCTGTCCATCCAAATTGCTGATCATTTCCATTCAGGTCTATTGTTGACTGTCCAAAAGCATTAGCATTATTGAAAGCTAATATAAAATCAGGGAAGCGTTGAGGACCGAAAAGTTTTGTGACAGTGGTTGCGCTTGCTGATTGCAGTATAGTTACTCCTGAATATGTGTTTGAACCGTAAATATTGAAACTAAGAGGATGAGTAACTGCTCCTGCCTGTCCCCAAATTGTCAAATTTCCTGTTCCATCAATATCGCCATAAAGATTTATAACGTTGCCGATACTTAAAGCGCCTATTTGAGCAGCTGCCGACAAAGTAATATTGGAGATATTAATAGTTTTGTTGTTATCTCTTGCGTCAATGGCTCCGAGAAAACCTGCAGGGCCGGTACCGGCAATTGTTAAATGGTTGTAAAGACTGCAATTAACATTAGGCTGATACATTCCGCCATTTGCAATTGTAATAGGAGAACCGTCGACATAAAGATTATCAGCGTAAGGTTTCAATTGTCCGCCGGCATTAATAATTATGGAATTGGCGGACATACCATTAGTTGTTGGAACTAACATAGCTCCGGTATTAACGACTATATCAGCATTAGGCAGCATATTCGGTTCACCATACTCCAATGAGCCGGCATTTACATTAATTGTACCGCTAATTGTGTTTGGCTGTGCCAAAAGAAGTCTTCCTGTACCTGTTTTAGTGAAGCCTTCTGTTCCGGCGAGCGAGCCGCCAAATCCGGGAAAGCCGATAACTAATGCATAAAGGTTTGCAGGATCTGCAACATCTATTACAGGTGAACCTGAAAGAGTAAGAACTCCTGCAACGAGAGCATAATACGCAGCTGGATCATTAGCATCTAAAGCAGCATACACACTTCCGATAGTCGGGTTTCCAGCCATACTTATTCCTTTGATGGCTGCTGGAGAGGCAATACCGTTAGTAAAATAAGCTGTAGCACCTGCTCCGCCAGCTATAATGCCGCCAGCCCACATTCCCGGAGTTGACCAGTCATTAATTGTCGGCGGGTAAGTGTCAGTGTTTATCCACGAGCCATCAAGCGCGAAGACTGTTGAGGTTGAGCAAAGGCATATAGTTAAAGCCAATGCGAATGTTAATGAGATTAGTTTTTTCATTTGTTTTCTCCTGTGTTTGG
>JAOZNZ010000299.1 GCA_029933535.1 bacterium
GAACATCGAACATCGAACATCGAACATCGAACATCGAACATCGAACATCGAACACCGAACATCGAACACCGAAGGATGAAGTGAATACTAAATTCATTCCGATTAATCGGTATGAATTTCCTGACACCTATATCAAATAACGAATAACTTAAAAACAAATGAAAACAAAAATAAAAAATCTGCTTAATGAATTAAATTCTTTTGCGCGTGAAAAAAATATCGCTGCGGAACTTCTTCTTCACGTTGAAAAAAGTAACCTCATTCGTCTCGCTAATTCTGCCGTTTCGCTTAATACAAGTGAAGAACTTATCAAACTTGTTGTTACTGCCCATCGCGGAAGAAAAATCGGGACATGCAGCATTACTACCAATTTGTCAAGTGTTGATAAAATGAAAAACGCGATTGTTACTGCTGATGAAATTGCTGAACATGCTGACGAAGTGAATTATGATGTCACTTTTATTCCGCTTTCCGAATCGCCTGATGATGATGCGAACTACGACAACTCGCTAGTTGAGATGACTTCATCTGAAAAGCTTGATTTTATAAATAAAGTCAGCAAAGATTTTGAAACTGATGACATAAAATTATCAGGCATATTTTCCACAGGAGCTGTTTGGGAGGGAATTACAAATACATTTTCCGATACGATTTTATTTTTCTGCATAAGCGACGCACAGATTTCTTTGGAACTTGCTCACTCAAAATTAAAATGGGAGATTGCTGCAACTCAATCCGCGGTTAGTAAAACCGACTTGAATTCTGAAAAAATGAAGTCAGAACTTTTAGAACTGTATAAACTCTATAATGATTGCTCGCCGGAAATGATTGAAACAGGATCTTATGACGTTATTCTTAGCGGACAAGCTCTTGCCGAATTGCTCGGAATGATGGAATATATAGGATTTAGCGGTGGACTTTTTAAAAGAAAAATGTCGTTTTTTCGTGACGAACACATAGGTAAGAAAGTTTTTGATGAGAAATTGTCAATCGTTGATGACGCGTCGGTACGTGAAACTTTCCCGCGTTCTTTTGATTATAATGGAAATAAACGCGGTAAATTTTCATTTGTTGAAAATGGCGTGTTTAAAAAGTTTATGTGGGACAGGGATAGCGCGGATGAATTTAATCAAAAGGAAACCGGTCATGATGTTCCGGGATTAAGCATTGTAGTTCAGCCCGGAAATAAATCGGTTTCGAATTTCGATGATATTCTTACAGCCAAAAATGATAATACAACTCTTTATATTCCTCATCTTCATTATATGAATATTGTGAATATGACAGAAGGAATTATTACCGCGTGTTCAAGATTCGGTGCTTTAATTTTTGATGCTGAAAATAAAATAAGAATTCCATTTAACTTTAGAATCACTGATAATTTCTTTAATCTTTTTAGCGATATTGAATGGATTTCGTCTGAATCTGTTGCTGTAAATACTTCAAACAGTTATGGCATGCGCAGCGCTACCGCAGTATTAGCGCCAAAATTTATTAAAATAAAGAATGTGAGTATCACACACGTTAATAAGAGTTTTTGAATAGGGAAGCAATATGGTAAATGATTTGCAGGCACAGCTGAGCAAATTTATTATACATGTAGTTTTTTGTTAATTTCTGTCTTGAATAAATCAAAAACTTTTGGCGCTGTTTTAACCAATGGTTCAATTTTATCAGGATGTAAATCAAGAGAATAGGCATGACTGAAAAAATGCCTGAATGCTAAAAATTGTCTTAATTCATTTTCGAGTTCTTGCGAGATTATTTTTTCTTTTAATGCAATCACTAGCAATTCTTTATGCCATGAACAGCCCTGAGGAAGCGATAATTTATTTAATTGAAACATTTGTTTGATAATATTTTCAATACCGTTATAAAAATTATGCAATAAAGCTGCAACTCCTGCTAATTCCAATTCATTGATCTGTGATAATGAATCATTAGGAAAATATGAAAGAACTTTACTTATAGATTCATATTCTGCATCAATTCTAAGTTTATAATCAACCATAGAGAATAACCCCTTCCTTTTGAACCAGTTGAATAAATTTTGATGTTACAGAAAGATCAATAACATCAACAGGTTTTGATAAAGAAAATATCAGATCAGCATAGAAAGAATAAAATTCTTTAGGTGCAACACCCGCGACCGCTAAATCGATGTCATTCCCATCAATAGATACACTTGATCCAAATAACAAGACGCGTTTGGCGTGATATTTTTTGGAGATTTCCTGAATTGTTGTTTTTTCTTCTTTGGTAATCATAAACATATTATAACATTTTTGGATGAATTTTTAAATCCTAATACATTAACGATAAAAAACGACAAGACTGTTCGAAGCCATGCTTTACCAGTTGTTCTTGTTTTGGCGGTCCAGATGCATTTTATTCAGATGCTGCCTGTTCGTATTCTTCCAATAAATTTTCAAAGAGAGTTTTAACAGAAACGATTTCGTTTACACGATATGCATTTGTTCCTGCAAAAACGAATCCTTCATCAAGTAATCCTTTTTTCGCATTGGTTAACGCGAGATCAATGCAATAAGGAACTTTTCTGAAATCACAACTCTTCAGGCATCGCCATGGACATTCAAATGGGATCTTGACTCCCGCAGCTACTTTCTCAAGAAAGTTATTTTTAATTGCTCTTCCGGGTAATCCGACCGGACTGTCAATGATAATAATATCATCTTTTTTGCATTTTACATATGCCTCTTTAAATTTTATGGAGGCATCACATTCGTGAGTTGCAACAAACCTGGTTGCCATTTGTACTGCTTGAGCTCCTAACTGCATATATTTATAAATATCTGCTCCTGTATATATGCCGCCTGCAACAATTACGGGAATATGTTTATTAAATTGCTTTTCAAATGGTTTTATTGTGGAAATAACCTCTACCAGTATCTTGTCCAGTGAATAATTGGGGTTATCAATCTGTTCTTTCTTAAAACCAAGATGTCCGCCGGCTAAAGGTCCCTCTACAACAAGAGCATCAGGAACATGGTTATACTTTTTCGTCCAATATTCGAATATAATTTTGGCCGCTCTTGCAGACGATACGATAGGAACTATTTTGTTTAAAACTTTTCTTACTGCTTCAGGTGATAGTTTTTTAGGATATCTTAGCGGTAGTCCTGCGCCTAGAAAGAGTAAATCTGCACCTTCATCTACAGCAACCAGCACAAGATCATCGAAATCAGAAGCGGCCACCATAATATTTACACCAATAATTCCATCGGTCATTTCTCTTGCTTTTCTTATTTCTTTTCTCAGAGCTCTTTGGTTTGCTTCTCTATAATTTGTATTAAAATCAGGTTCGAGCATACCAATGCCTGAGGCACCGATTATCCCGATGCCGCCCTCGTTTGCAACAGATGAGGCCAACCTTGATAAAGATATACCAACGCTCATACCGCCTTGAATGATCGGGAGTGCAGGTTTCAGTTTGCCTATCTTTAAGCTGGTAATTAATTTACTTGATTGAAACATTTATTTAATATATTTTTCAATTTTTTTTGAATTGTTGTTTTTTCTTCTTTTGCACTATTAAGATATTATAGCATTTTTGTATAATTATTGGTATCTATACTTTTTCTATACCCGCTTTATTCTTATAATTTAATTATATTCGGATTAATTTCAGGCGTAACAATTACCACTCTCTTACCTCTGGTTATTTTCATTATTTTTTCAGTTGTCATCCTGGGACATGTGTTCACATATAAAATCTGGTCATCACGCAAACCATCAAAATAAAATTGTAAATCTTCTGCAGCAGCGTCATTTAACTGCATCGAGCGTAAAGATTTCATGTTCCGCCATGTTGGAATATGCTGTGTATGGCTGCCGCAAAGATGTATCATTCCACCGTTAGGATAAAGTGATAATACTTTTTCATCGAGTGGGGCGATAAATTTATTGTACATCTCAGGAGAAACAAGCTGTGTTGTGCATCCGCAAAGTTGACCGAATCCCGGAGGTTGAGTTCGTTCCCATGAAATTACAGGTTGGAGTTGTTCTAAAGGAACATTTGCAAGATACCATTTATGAATTTCGCATAAGACATCGTTTATAATTTTAAGGTCGCGATTTGTTGCTTCAGGATCAGTCAACATTGAAAGTAAAATTTCCTGACCGTAAAGATTAACAGAAACATTCAACGCGCTTGAAATTGTTGGTAATCCAAAGAGAGGTACTTTTACATTTGATTTTACAAATTCCTTTGCAAGATCGCGTGCCAAAATCCATGTGGGACAATTATCAAGATCAGGCTTTTGCAGCGCTCCGGGTTCACGATCAAGTGTTTTTACCTGCCAGGAATCATCAACGGTGTAAACTTCCGCACCAAATATTTTATCGGCAAAATGTACACCGTAAATATCAAATTCAACAGTGAGTGGACGGAAAGTAATTTCATCTTTAAGTAAATCTTTGTGTAACGCAAGTTCATTGAGCGCGTCAGACACTTTGACTTCAGGACAATCGCCAAGCACGGCGGGTTGAGCTCCGTTTATTCCCATAAGTGCAAAAGCGTTAGGGGAGTCATATTTCCCATCGAACAATTTTTTCAGTTTCGAGAAATATTTTTCGCGTAAGGATAAAAGTTCCTGGTCGTTTAAAATTGATGAAGGCATAGGAGAATTGATGGAATAATGGATTGATGGATTAATAGAATGTTCATTACTTTTTTAATCAAGCAATAGGAATAAATATTCAAAATTTAAATTTAATTTAAGGATAAAAAGGCTCTTCTATTTCTTCGGGTTCGAGACTGATTCTTAATGTGCCTTCTTCACAGGCCGCCGCTTTGTTGAAACCCTCTTCAGCTTTCTCCCAGGGAAGATTATGTGATATAAAT
>JAOZNZ010000300.1 GCA_029933535.1 bacterium
GCGGCTTTCTTACCTATGCTTTCAATATAGTCTGATTCATCAGTAATATCGGTAATATTTACATTAATTAAATATAGGCCGATTTTATTAAGTTCCGGCTCTACGTTTTTTCTGATTGATTCAAGAAAACTTTCGCGATCCTGATTTATCTGCTCAATGGTAAGCGAAGCAACAGTTAAACGCAGTTGTCCGAAAATAATCTCCTTCGCCATGTCTTCAATAACAACAGCTTTAAGCTCAAGAAGTCGCTCCGCCGCATTAGTCATTATTGCAGGATCAACGCTTATACCGACAGTAAAAGTACTTGGCACATTAATTCTGATATTTTGAAATGACAACGCATTCTGCAAAGGAATGCTGATTGTCATCGGTGTTAAACTCAGGTAAGAATAATCCTGAATTAACGGCCAGACAAATGTGCCGCCACCATGAAGACATCTGCTCGACATCCCGCGTTTCACTTTACCGTAAATAACGAGAATTTGATCGGAAGGGCATCGTCTATATCTTTTTGCTAGAAAGATTACAAATGAAAAACTGATTACTATTAATGCGACTACTGCAAATATATACATAATTGTCTCCTTTTTAGATATTAATATTTTATAAACATTTGACCGTTCAACGGTCGTTTTAGCAACTACGATTTTCTATCTGTTCAAATCTGACATGCACTACACTTTTTCTACAACGAAAATATTTCCGCTGATAATTTTTATAACTTTTATGTTTTCACCAGTCTTTATTTCTTCTTTTTTTGCCGATACAGCATTAAAAACTTTTAAACTTTCCTGAACTATTACCTGAACCTTTCCTATTCCATCTGCCGAAATTGTAAGATAAACCGTTCCATCCTTACCAATAGCATTTTTAAGATTTAAAGTTCCATCGGATTGAAGTCTTTTCATACTCATAAAAATCTTCGCCACAAGCCACATGGTAAAAACACCGGCAATTAAACCGCCACCAACTGCAACTAACGGACTGAATTTGCTCTGCAGTGACATTGCAAGACCAACCAATCCGAACATCATAAAGAAACCTGTTATTCCGTGCAGTGAAAAAATATGAAAACTTGCGGCACTGTCAAGATGGCCCATATCGGAAACATCACCATCGAAATCGATATCTCCGTCAATATCGATATCAGCATCAAAGTCCCCATCAATATCCGAGTCAGCATCTCCACCGACAAAGAAGAGGACAGTTCTGATTAAAAACAATGTGCTTCCAATAACTGCACACAAAAGAAAGGTTTTTTCTATTCCATTCAAACTTTCAAAAAAAGCTGTCATAATTTTTCTCCGTTTTTTATTTTAATGGACATTATGGACATTATGGACTTAATGGACACAATGGACAACGATTAACGATTAACTATTAACCTTTAACCTTTAACCTTTAACCTTTAACTTTTAACTATTAACTATTAACTATTAACTATTAACCTTGCCCATGGACGGGGCAAGCTTTTATTTTCACCGCCGTTCCATAAGCAAATAATTCCGCTGCACCCTGCATTACAGAACTTGTGGTAAAGCGCACACCTATAATTGCATCGGCACCTTTATCTTCAGCTTCGTCAACCATTCTGTCAAGAGCTTGTTCACGTGATTCGGCAATCATTTTTGTGTATTCATGAATTTCCCCACCAATCAAATTTTTAAAGCCTGCCATTATATCTTTTCCTATTGCACGAGCACGGATTGTGTTTCCGCGGACAAGTCCAATCACTTCAGTAATTTCGTATCCGGGAATATTGTTTGTAGTTACTATTTTCATCGAATTACCTCCTTATATTTATCATGTTTTCTTAATTTCAAACGTCCACGAAGAACACTGCTGAATAAAAGACCGAACCCTACTACTATTGCAGCCATTCCTAATCGATAAACCGCGTTAATATCGGGCTGTGTAAAAAATTCATAAACTCCATAACCAAGAACAAATATTATGCCGAGAGCAGAAAGAATCCATCCCGTTTTCCGTTCAATTTTGTTATAAATGCCTGATATAAATTGCTGACGCAGCGTATCATCCAGTTCCGGCAGTCCAACAGATCGAAAAGAATCGGCGATTTTTTTCTGGGCATTAAATTCCGTTTGAACTTCGGGATTTTTTTCTTTGAGTTCATTCATTAATTTTTCTTCCTCAGAAGTTGCGTTTCCGTCAACCACTTTACAAATAAGATTTTTAATATTATCGTCCATCATATATATTACAACGGTTTATTGGTTTTTATTCAATTTCCAATTTTTTTGCCACGAAGACGTTTCTATTTATTAACTGATTATTAAATATTTATTAACTGATTAATTAAATCATTTTGCCAAAAAATTGTTATTAAGCAGGAAGAATGTTTAGCAAGAGCAAGCATATGCGTAAAATCATCGGCAGCAAAACGATTAAGATTGCTAAGCAAAGTAATTAAGGGCAAAATAATTTTAAGAATTAATTTCATTTATTGCAGTGCTATTTTGAGGAATACGATTAAATACAATTATAAATTAGTGTCTATTAGTGTTCATGGCCGTGTGGGAGCACGTTACTTCGTTAGATACCTTAATGGCCTTTATTTGTTTGAGCTATTGAATTTGTTTTTTAGAATTTATTTGTTATTTATTATTTGATTTTTGTTGTTTTTTTAATCATTGTTTGTCAATAGTTCTGCTAATTTCTTCCTCCCATGAAAGAGGCGCGACATCACTGTTCCAATAGGAACACCCATAACTCCAGCGATTTGTTCATACGATAACTCTTCAAAATGAAAAAGAAAGACCGTTTCACGCTGCGCTTCCGGCAATTTATTTATAGCGTTATGAATTGTTTCTTTAAGTTCATTTTCTACAACTATTTCGTAAGGAGTTTTTGTTTGTGAGGAAATTTTTTCTAAAACTATATAATCAGTTTCCGGACCTGGATTCTCCGCTCTGCGTTTTTTCTTTTTAAATTCGTTATAACATTGATTACGAACAATTCTTAAGAGCCATGGGAGGAAAGGTTTTGAACTGTCAAACGTGGCTATTGCACGAAATGCTTTTACAAAAGATTCCTGCGCAATGTCCATTGCATCATGATGATTATGAAGAATGCTCAGCGCGTAGTAATATGCACGATTGTTGTATGAAGAGACAATATTATTAAAAGCGGCATAGTCTCCCGCGCAACATTTTACAATTATAGATTTTTCTCTTTCAGATTCCATTAGAAGTATTGTATCAATTTGTTAAAAAAAAAGAAAGATTTGAATATAACAAGATGATTAAAGACAAAATAATTATTTTAAGGCAGAATGATTATTTTATTAAGCAAAATGATTTATTGGCAAAATGATTATTTTTATTTAACAATATCGTAATTAGTGCTATGTAATAACATACTTCAACATGGTCAATTAGTGTCTCAATATTTTTTAATCATTTTTTCTTAAATCAATTTGCAATCAATATAAGCATTCGCTATAATTACTTTAATACCATTTAATTTTATCAGGGGAAAAATATGTCAAATAATACAGAAAAAAAATTCGGAATTGGTACCCTCGCTCTTCACGCGGGACATGAAGTAGATGCAACCGGTTCACGCGCTGTACCGATTTATCAAACTACTTCTTATATGTTTAACGATACCGACCACGCGGCAAAACTTTTCGCACTTCAGGAGTTCGGGAATATTTATACGCGATTAATGAACCCCACTAATGATGTTCTTGAAAAACGTATGACAGCTTTGGAAGGCGGTGTAGGCGGACTTGCAGTCGCTTCAGGCCAGTCAGCAATTACTATAGCGATAACAAATATTGCACAAAATGGTGACCATGTTATTTCTTCCGCGCATCTTTACGGCGGTACCGCGACTTTGTTTACTCATACTCTTCGTAAATTCGGAATTGATGTAACTTTGGTTGATCCAACAAATCCTGATAATTTTAAAAACGCTATCACTCCAAAAACTAAAGCAATTTATATCGAAACCATAGGTAATCCAATGGTTGTGGTACCGGATATAAAAGCAATAGCCGATATCGCTCATGAAGCCGGTATTCCTTTAATTATTGACAGCACTTTCGCTTCACCGTATCTTTGCAGACCTATTGAATACGGTGCTGACATTGTTGTTCATTCGTGCACAAAATTTATCGGAGGCCACGGCACTTCCATCGGTGGTATTATTGTAGATTCCGGAAAATTTGATTGGGCACAAAATGACAAATTTCCGGGGCTCACAAAACCGGATCCAAGTTATCACGGCATTGTCTTTAATGAAGCTTTTGGTGAACTTGCATATATTATTAAAGCACGGGTTACTCTGCTGCGCGACCTCGGTCCGTGCCTGAGTCCGTTTAACGGTTTTCTATTTCTTCAGGGACTCGAAACACTTCACCTTCGCATGCAGCGGCATTGTGAAAACGCTATTGCAATTGCAAAACATCTGGAGAATCATCCGCAGGTTAGTTGGGTTTCTTATCCCGGACTTGAATCACATCCGAGTTATGAACTCGCAAAAAAATATCTGCCGAAAGGAGCGGGTGCTATCATGGGCTTCGGTATCAAAGGCGGAAAAGAAGCAGGAATAAAATTCATAAACTCACTTAAACTTATCTCACATCTCGCAAATGTAGGTGACGCAAAAACTCTGGCTATTCATCCTGCATCAACAACTCACCAGCAACTTTCCGATGAAGAACAAAAATCTGCCGGAGTAACACCGGATTTCATCAGACTGTCTATTGGAATAGAAGATATTGAAGATATTATCGCTGATTTAGATCAGGCTATTGTCGCGCTATAGCGCGAATTGCGATATGTTATATCGCAATGGTATTCGGTATTCGGTATTCGGTGTTCGGT
>JAOZNZ010000301.1 GCA_029933535.1 bacterium
CTTCTGTCGGTGGCGCTGACAACCTTTATCTTCAGCGGGTGCAGTTTTTTTGATTCGGTTATTGGCGGAGTTGCGTCCATTCACACTACACGGATTGTGCTTGATGAGCCATCCGGTGGCGTATCCCAAGATAGTGATCAGGTGTTTAACAAGGATCGCGACATATTGCTTGAACATTTGAGACAAATAAACAGCTGTCCGTTGTATTGTGGCAGTACTATGATAAGCGGAAACAAACACCTAAGTACAAAGAAACGGATGCGGCTTTAGAGAACATACTAACGAATCATTTTGTAGATCGCCTGGAAATTCAGCGAAAAAGGGAACTTCGCTATCCATGGCAATCCGATTGAAACGAAATATTTTGCTAATAAAATAACCACCCCGGCCTATCGGCCACCCCTTCCCGAGGTGAATACTCGGGAGTGAGTTGGGGGATTTAATAATTTAGGAATAAACAAATTTATAAGAAAATTGGCGGAATTATTTAAAAGTTGCCAAAGACGTTGAAAACTTATAAAATAATTTTTATTTATGTTTACGCTAATTAAAAGATAAAATCCCCCTAACCCCCTTTAAAAAAGGGGGAATTGCTTTAGCTAACTTTCAGGATTCAGATGTTCGACCCTTTTCGAGCATCATCTAATTCGTGGTTAAAGGTTGAAAAAAATGGTATAATTGAATAAAATACATGCTTGTGTTGTAATATATATGTGTATCAATAAATTCTAATAATTTTTAATGGAGAAATAAAATGAGAAAGTTTGTAACAATCCTGTTCGCCGCCACAACAATTATTCTTGCCGTCGCCTATGTCCTTGAACTGAATAATTCTAAAAAACTGCAGGGACAGTTAGACGAAAAAATTCTCGAAATAAAAGATACTGTGCAGGAACTTGCCGCTTCAAAAACTAAAGCTGTAAAATTAAAGAAAACGGTTATTGATCACAAGGAAGAAATCGCTGATTTGAAAAGCTCTAAAGAAGAACTTGCTACACAGGTAGAACAGCAAACTGATAAATTAGAGGATGTCGCTGCCGCTGCAAACGAAGAAGAAAAAGAAGAATCCGCCGGAAAAAAATTCGCGGCGGGACTTGCCGAAATGATGGACACTCCTGAAATGCAGGAAACTATACGTATGCAAATCGAAAATGCTTTGATAAATCCTGTGTTCGGTGATTTTATCAAAAACTTAGGTATGGATGAAATGGATACCGAAACGTTTCGTAACCTTCTTTCACACCGATTCATGATTGGCGCAAGTTCAGGCATGAAAATGATGAACTCAGATAAGGAACAGCGTGCTGAACTTAAAGAGCAAATAAAACTGGAAGAGGGCAGCGTTGACGAAATGATTAAGGAAATGCTCAGTGAAGAAAAATATAAAGAGTATGACGAATACAAAAATACTATGGGAGAACGGATGGCTCTTAATCAGTTCAATCAGCAATTAGGAATGTCAGGATCAAATTTAACACCTGAACAAAATAATCAACTTATTTCCGCAATGCATGAGGCGCGTCTTGAAGCACAAAAAGAGACTGACTATTTTAATCCGGAAAATGCCGATATAGGTGATTTCAATGATGAAAATATGCAGAAACATCAACAGCAGCAACAGGTAATAAACAATAAAACTCTTGAACGGTCAAAAAAGATTCTGGATGATAAGCAAGTCGAGAAATTCGAACTATTTTTGATTAATCTTCAAAGGCAGCAGGAAATGCAACTGAAGATGGCACAAAAGATGTTTGGGAAAGATAAAAAATGATTGCCCACTAAAAATTGCCCACGGAATACATAGAGAATAAGAATTGCCCACGGAACACACGGAATTACACGGAAAAAATTACCATTTAAAAATCTTTATTTCTTTATTTTAAAAAATTGTTTTAAAAACTTTTTTCTTGTTTCCGTGTAATCCGTGTGTTCCGTGGGCAAATATGTTTTTATATCACCAATTCAGGAGGAACTGTTATGAAAAAACTTAATTATCTTATTGTTTTGTGTTTACTGACGTTTATCACAGGCTGCCATTCTGTATACACAACTCACCCTATTGGAAATCCCCCATTAAAAATTTCCGCGGAAAAGTGGGATGGAACATGGATAAATAATGACGGGAGTATAGTTTTAAAAGTAACAGATCCTGAAAAAGGACATCTCATTGCCGCTCTTATTGAAAACAAAAATGACGATTTGAAACTGGAAAAATTTGATATAGAACTTCGTGGAACAAACAATTTTATCTTTATTAATTTCAAAGCTAAAAATAAAAAGGAAAATGTACTTTATGTTTGGGGAAAAATAAAGAAAAAAGAAAGAGAAATCATTATCTGGGGACCAAATGTCGAAAAGTTCAGAGAACTGGTTAAAAAAGGTAAACTGCCGGGAAAAATTAAAAACAAAGATGTTTATTTAGATACTTTAAAAGATGAACATTTGAAGTTTATTACGTCTGAAGAAAACGCTCTTCTTTTTGATTTAAATAATCCGGGAGTATTTTTCCGTCTCACAAAATAAAACCACATATTTTTCGACACGGATTTCACGGATTTTCACTAATTCAATTTTATTGGCCACTAAGCCACTAAGACACAAAGAATTCAAATCCAATTTCTTTTGTTAAAATTATTTAATTTCTTTTACCACTAATGGACACGAATAAACACGAATAATTTCAATTTTATTTATTAATACAATATTTAATTGTATGACAACTTTTTATGTATGAATTTCCATAAATGGTACTTTTAGATATTATATATAAATATAAATTTTCATTAGTGTCTATTAGTGTTCATTCGTGGTAAAAGAAATTAAATTTTTTCGTGGTTCGGCTTCTAAGAAAACGCTCTCGGGTGCATTAATTGCTGACGCATTAATTCCACCGGCGCTTTGCGATCAAACCATAATTCAAACGCTTTTGCTCCCTGATAAAGCAACATTGAGAGTCCATTAGATGTTTTACGGCATCCTCTTTGCTTTGCCGCAATCAAAAAACGCGTTTGTGGTGGATTGTAGATTGTATCGTAAGCAAAAGTTGACGATTCAATAAGTTTAGGATCAAACAGCATCGCATCTGTTTTCTTTAAACCAATCGATGTCGCGTTAATAAGAATATTAGCTTCATTTAACGCGTTGGCAATTTGATCATAACCAACAGCATGACACGGAGGAATAGGATGCAAACGCTCTTTTTCATCTAAATTTCTGCAATTATTAAGAATCGATTCAAGCAGCTTCTCAGCTTTTGAAACAGTCCTGTTTACAATATATACTTCCGATGCACCATCTAAAATTGCCTGAGTGACAATAGCTCTTGCCACTCCCCCTGCGCCAAGTATAACGACTTTTGCTTTTGTGAATTTTTTTCCGTGTTCATTAATAGCGGCTTTTATTCCATAAGCATCTGTGTTATAACCGTAAGCTTTACCATTTTTGAATTTCACAGTATTCACAGCTTCTATAACCCGCGCTTCCGGCGAACATTCATCGCACAGTTTATAAGCTGATTGCTTATGCGGAAGTGTAAAGTTTGCTCCAATAGCGCCCAATGCCGATAATCCTTTAAACGCCTCCTCAAAGTTTTCCGGTTTAACTGAGAAAGCAAGATAAACCGCATTAATTCCCATAGTTTCTATGGCGCGATTTTGGAATAGTGGAGATGATGAATGCTCAACAGGATATCCAAGCAAACCGATGATGCCTGTTTTTGCATTAATTGTCAATTTGTTTTTGTGTGCGATTTGTACCATTATAAAATCCGGTTTATACAGTTTAAATATGCTTTCGCGCTGGCTTCGATTACGTCTGTACTCGCTCCGACGCCACTATACATTTTATTTTTATATTTTACTTTTACAGTTACTTCACCCAAAGCTTCACGTCCGCTTGTAACGGACCGGATTGAATAATCTTCGAGAGTGCATTTCATTTCTGTAATTTGATTTATAGCTTTAAATACCGCGTCAACAGGACCATCGCCTGTTGAAGTTTTCTCATCAATTAACTCATCGCCTTTTTTAAGCTTTACTGTCGCTTCAGGTGTCTTACGATTACCTGAAGTGTAGCTTAAAGTATCAATCGTGTATGTCGGTTTAGCGCCAATGTTTGTTACCTCATCAATTATAGCGCGAATATCTTCATCATAAACTTTTTTCTTTTTATCAGCGAGATCTTTAAACTGTTTTAACGCTCTTTCAATTTCTGTTGCGTTAAGTTCATAACCCAATTCTTCAAGACGTTTTTTAAAAGCGTGATGACCTGAATGTTTTCCGAGAACAAGTCCACTGCCAATATCCTCGGAATGAATTCCAATATCTGCAGGTGACATTATTTCATAAGTCGATCTGTTGGCAAGCATTCCATGCTGATGAATTCCTGCTTCGTGTCTAAAAGCATTATCACCAACTATCGCTTTGTTCGGCGCAACGGCAAAACCTGTTATCTGACGAATTAATTTACTTGCCGGCATAATTTCTTTTGTGTTAATTGACGTTTCAACATTAATAATATCCGACCGCGTTTTTATCGCCATTACCACCTCTTCCAATGAACAATTTCCCGCACGCTCACCGAGACCGTTAACAGCTACTTCAACCTGTCGGGCGCCGTTTGCGACAGCCGAAAGTGAGTTTGCGACTGCAAGGCCAAGATCGTTATGACAATGCGTACTGATAACGGCATCATTTATATTTCTAACATTCTTAAATAAATAAGCAATAGTTTCACCATACTGCCACGGCATTGCATAACCAACTGTATCAGGCACATTCACAGTTGTCGCTCCCGCGGCGATAACAGCTTCAACCACTTCAGCGAGGTAAGAGAGTTCAGTTCTCGCTG
>JAOZNZ010000302.1 GCA_029933535.1 bacterium
GTTGTAAAAAACTTTGAAGGAACACGGTTCCGGAGGATTCACACAGGCATTCTCCGCACAAACGGGTTTTATATTAAAAGTCAAAATTATTCGAGTGTTAATTATCCGAACTGGGAGCATGTAATTACTAATTCAGAGTTTTATATAGTATCCGATCCGGTAAAAGGAGTTACCGGAAAAGTTGTCAAAATGGTCGATGAAACCATAAATTATAAAGGTTGGAACCGAACATGGTGCTTTTTAACTTTTGAGAATCCGATTACGTTGCCTCCCGGATACAATGATGAAGATGTGGGGGTTTTGCTTTATAACGACAATTATCTTACGGCAGGATGCGTAGGCGATACCAATCGATGGATTTTTTCGGATAATAATAATTTTATTGTAACCAACGACTGCGCCCCCGGTTCTTTCGGGAATAGTTCCTGCCGAATGGACGGCACATCGAGCACAAGCTACCAGCAACACCAGACATTAGACGATGGGGG
Source organism: bacterium (assembly GCA_029933535.1). GTDB lineage: Bacteria > Auribacterota > UBA3054 > UBA3054 > B51-G9 > B51-G9. The sequence continues at coordinate 489 of JAOZNZ010000302.1, forward strand.
CACAACGCTCAACACATCCTGGCGGGTTTGTTTCTGGCTGAAAAAAGATTCCGGCACCCCGACTGTAAAATGCGATTTATACTCCAACGGAACTTCTTCAGAATATGTAACTGTCCCAACCAATTGGGAACACCGGGAAGTTATTTTGAATATGAGCAGGGATAATTTTGTTGGCGCGAGAATTCAAGTTACAGGCGGAGCAATTCTTATTGATGATATTACAGTTGACCAGATTGAAGGCGACAGTAATAATGTTTGGCGCACCGAAGCAATGGATCTTTACAAAGAATATAATCCCGGTACTTTAAGAGGATTAACTATGGGCGGTATGTCTATAGAAGACCAGTTGAAACCAAACCTGGAAACTTACGGGTATAAATGTGAAAAAGGAACAGAATTCGGTACTTACGAATGGCAGTCCAAGGAATCCCTTACTGTTCAGGACGCCTGTTTTGTATGTGAAGAACTCGGATGCGCGCTTTGGTATAACATTAGCGGCACGATCTTTCCATGGGAAGTTACTAATCTGATAGAGTTCCTTGCCGCGCCGACAAACACTTATTGGGGAAACGAACGCGCAAAGCAAGGCCATCCCGAACCCTGGACAAAATCAATAAAAGAATTTCAAATACAGTTTGGAAACGAATGTTGGAACACAGTAGAACCCTTTCTTTTCAAAGGTTTCAACGGCCCGGATTACTGGTATGATATTATTTCTTACGCGAAAAGTTCACCTTACTATACTAATAATATACTTTTTGTACCGGCTGGACGGACACGGCACGAAGATCAGGTGCAAAAGATTATTGATGATTGCCCCAACGCCGATAAATTCACAGTAGGCGCTTATACCGATAGATGGCTTTTCGACACCGACCGTCCCCGCCATGGCGATGAAGATTTATTCAAGTGGTATCTGTCCCTAATGGTTTTCGAAGTCTTTTCCGATAATTACATGGGAATACATAAGGAGCAGATGAAAGAAATTGAATTCGCTTTCTATGAATACAACGTCGCTACTCATCATGGAGACGCTTCGCGTGGAGATTTTAATTTGCTTAATCCTTCGCTTGCCCAGGGCATTGGCCTTGCTAATTATTCTTTATTAAATTTAAAAGAGTATGGTGTCCGCTATCAAAATTTTTACAACATGACAGGTAAAACTGCCGGGCAGCCCGGTTATAATGATACTGATCTCTTCGGGTTGATGCATGGTATGAAATCAGGCGAACAGCATAAACGGCCTGTCTGGTACGCGAATATGATTATGAACAAAGTCCGCAATGGAAATTTGATGGAAACTTCGCAGTCAGGCGATAATCCTGACTACATTTCCTACGGAAGGTTTGATGATAATAGCTATGAATATGCCGAATGGACTTCTAACAGTTTTAACACAATTTACAGCTATGCTTTTCAGAGCGACACGGGCACGAACGGGATTATTCTCTTCAATTACGATCTTAGCGAAACACAAGACGTGCAAATTCTTTTGAAGGAATATGTGAAAAATAACGCCGCGGAAATGTGGATGCTTACTTCCGATTGCTATAGTAATAACAATGAGTTTGTTCAGGGAATTGTTACAAGCGAATATTCTGTCATTTCGGGTTTTAAAAGCGGGTATCAGATCTCTATGCCGCCTTTGTCGGAAATAGTTTTGAAATGGGTAAGCGATGGCGTTTTCCCTAACTTAAAAACTTCCGTTACTAATCTTTATATTAATGAAGGAAGTAACGCTGCTTTTAATGTTCAGTTGACTTCTGAACCGGAAAATGCTGTTACTGTTTCCATTGCAAGAGTTTCAGGCGATACAAATATTACTGTTCAAAGCGGCTCCCCGGCTGTTCTTGATTCTTCTAACTGGGCTGTCGGCGAAACTATTACTCTTTTCGCTTCCGAAGATGATGACGCCGAACTTGGCAAAGCTGTTTTTGAATGCACCGCTGAAGGAATGCCCGCGGCAGAAGTTACCGCGCATGAGTTGGAAAATGACAAAGGTATTCTCGTTAATCCTTCTGAAATATCCGTGCCGAAAGGAGGAAACAATAACTTTTATGTGAGGCTTTCTACCGATCCCGGCAGCGCGCTTGCTGTTTCTGTCGCAAAAGTTTCCGGTGACGCAAACATTTCCGTTGCGCCGGCTACATTGAATTTTAACGCTTCCAACTGGGAAACAGAACAGCCGGTGACTGTTTCCGCTGCCGAAGATTATGGCATGGAAAGCAGCACGGCAGTTATTGCGTGCACAACGCAGGACTATTTGTCTAATACTGTTATAGCAACTGTCATCCCTGCCGCCGATATTACTGTTACAACCACAGCCGACAGTGGCGTCGGTTCACTAAGACAAGCGGTTATTGATGCCGAAGCAGGCAATAAAATCAATTTTAGTTTTGCCACTTATCCCGCGACTATTGTTCTGACAACCGGTGAGATTGACATCAACAAAAATATTACCATTACCGGCAGAGCAAACCCGCGCGATATTGTTATTGACGGAAACGCCAATGACTATATTTTTCTATGCGATGGCGGACATACTTATAACATTTCCGGACTGACTATCTCAAATGGTTTAGCTACTATTGCCGGCGGAATTTATGTTTGGAATTCCGGAACCAGGCTTAATTTGTCGAATTGTGTGGTTACTGCTTGTGCTACAACAGCAAGCGGTAACGGTAATGGCGGCGGCGGAGTTATTTTTGAAGGCTGGTCTGCAAATGGCGGAACAATTGTTAACTGCCTATTTTCCGGCAATAGTGTCCCCCCAAGCGGCAACAATTCTTCCGCTGAAGGCGGCGCGATTTATATAGGCCGCAATACAGCGAATGTAAAAATTAAGGCTTGTTCATTTGAAAATAACTCCGCAGGTGGTGATGGGGGAGCTGTTAGTATCCGCGAAGTTACTACAGTACAAATAGAGGATTCCACATTTTTTGGCAATACTTCTCTTAGCAATTGTGGCGGCGCGGTCTATGCATGTTATGACGATACCAGGGCTCTTGATATTATCAACTGCACATTCGTCGGGAATTCCGCGATTAATCAAGCCGGGGGCACTCATACTGATGGTTTGGGTGGCGCAATTTTTGCCCAGAGGGGATATTTTGATATGTATAATTCCACAATAGTAGCGAACTCTGCCGGTAGAGGCGGCGGATTATATTCTACCGGACCTGCTACCGGGCAAGATCACAACCTTTACAGTTGTATTTTCGGATATAACACTGCTATTTCAGGCAATCCTGATTTATTATTGACCGGCGACGGTATGGCTACTAATTGTATCTATTCGGGCGCGCCTGCCGGTAATGTGAGCGCAATACCTGATGTAAGCACAACACTTGCCGACAACGGCGGGCCGACATTGACACTTATGATTGACAATCCCGGAAACTGTATGAACGAGGGCAGCAATCCGCTTTCTTTGGCTTATGACCAAAGAGGGCCGGGTTATAACCGCGAAGCAGATGGTGTAGCAGATATAGGCGCTATAGAAGGAATACCCGAACCCTGTCTATTTATCATTTATTATTTATCATTTATCATTTATTATCGAAGGAAATCAAAATAAATTTAAACCACGGAACCCGAAACTCTCCGGGAGCGGCATACTGAATACACGGAAAGAATTAAATTATTGAATGATTGATTTTTTATTTGTGTGTATGAACATGAGTACATATTATTTCATTGGTTATTGGCCAAATTTGTCGAATAAAAATATTATTTTACAATTATTTGCTGGAGGGTCGCCGCGTAACCCGCGTATGCCGGGTTTCCCGGCGACCTAACTGTCGAAACCATATTGTCAAAACATTTGGGTTTATGCAGGTTAGGACGTTGGGGACAACGTCCCTCCAAGTTGATATTTTACGAAAAGCCAGGTACGTCAGTTCGACCCGAACTGACTGATTAACAAAAAGAAGTTTACAATTTTTTTGCCTTTATTTTTTGATAAATAAGTGCTTTGGGGTCCAAAGCACGTACTCTTTCGGCACATTCTAATTTCATTCAACATTTTTTGTCGGTTGATGTCAATAAACATTGACGAGTGATTCATTATACCCTTTTCGAGCTACCTCTAATTAAAAAAAGGAAAATTAAGATGGATTGATGGATTGGTGGATTACTGACCTCTGACCACCGATTACGCGTTAGCGCCCCGCGTATGCTGGGGCTGATTACCATTCCGACATTGTCGGAATCCGGTCTCAGCGAGACCGGATTTCTCCCTTTACAACCTCGCGGTATTTTGTCGGGCTCATTCCAAATATTCGCGTAAAAATATGTGAAAACTGAAACTGGTCGGAAAATCCGTATTTCTCGGCTATTTCGTGTATTTTCATGCG
>JAOZNZ010000973.1 GCA_029933535.1 bacterium
GTGTCAGGTGTCAGGTGTCAGGTGTCAGGTGTCAGGTGTCAGGTGTCAGGTGTCGTTGTTCGATGTTCGGTGTTCGGTGTTCGATGTTCGGTGTTCGATGTTCGGTGTTCGGTGTTCGATGTTCGGTGTTTCATTCGATTTAAGAACATCGATTAACGATTTTTGATTTTTGATTTTAATTCGGTTTTCACAAAGCGCCGAATCACAGATCACGGATTACGCCCGGCATACGCCGGGTGCTCGCAGACCACGGATTCTCAGCCCTTCACCGCGCCCTGAGTAATTCCCTGAATATAATATTTCATTCCGAAAGCGAAAACTATTATGAGAGGAATTGATCCCATAACAAAACCGGCCATTGCCTGTCCCTGCTGAAGATTTCCATCGGCAGTAAATTTTGTAACGCCAACGGAAAAAGTTTGAACATTTTTATCGCTGACAGTAATAAGTGGCCAGATATAATCATTATAAGCGCCGACAAAAGTAAGAATTGCCAACGTAGCAATAATCGGCAGAACAAGTGGTAACGCTATTTTGAAATATATTTGCAGTTCAGACGCTCCGTCAATTCTTGCGGCTTCGAACAAAGATTCTGAAATATTCGAAAAGAAAGTTCTGCAGAGAAAAATTCCGAAAATTTGTCCGCCGGCAATATAAGGCAGAAAAAGCACCCATCTTGTATTTAGAAATCCGTGACCTCCGCGACCGAGCCAGTCATTACCACCCACGAACGGGAATTCTTTATACCATAGGAACGAAGGAATCAAGGTCATAATTCCCGGAATCATCATAAGAGCGATTATCAATAGAAATATAACTCTCTTTCCGGAAAAGTCGAGTCGCGAAAAAACATATCCCGCAAGCGAGGAAAGCCATGTAACTCCAAGTACAGCTACAGCACCAACAATCAAACTGTTATAAATGTAAATTTTAATATATTTCCAGGCATCGGTGTAATAATCAAGATGAAGCTGTTCCGGAAGTGCCCAGAAATGGTTAATAATTTCGCCGTTAGTTTTTTGCGACATCATAATTGTCATATAAAACGGCAGTAATGTAAGCGCCACTAAAGTAACCAGTGCGGCAATAACGAGGATTTGTTTTGATTTAGAATGATGAGACATGGGGAGTAGTTATTAGTTATTAGTTATTAGTATTTATTAGTATTTATTAGTATTTAGGTGTCAGGTGTCAGGTGTCAGGTGTTCGGTGTTCGGTGTTCGGTGTTCGGTGT
>JAOZNZ010000974.1 GCA_029933535.1 bacterium
ATAATTCCCAGGGCGATGCCCTGGGCTACGATGAATTTGCCTTTCAGGCAAAATGCTAATTCAATTAATTCTATGGGACGGTAGTGAAATCTGTATTTATTAGTGTCAATTCGTGTTCATTCGTGGTTAAAAAAATTATATTAATAAGTCCATTCGTGATAAAAAAAAGTGTGACCGGAACTACCCGGCCACACTTAGGAGGAGAAACCATGAAAAAACTACTTAACAAATAGCATACACCGTGCCATAATTCCAAATCCCCTGTTTTTAAAGCAATTCGAACGTCAATCCAATTATTATTTCATTTTTCTGCGCCATTTTTTCTCAAAATGTATAGTCTTTTTGCACATAATTATCAAAATGACAAAATAATATAATTTCTTTATAGACAGAATCATTTAGTGACAGAATCATTTAAATACAAACACAATTTCTTTTGTTTATATAATTCAATTTATTTAACCACTAATTTACCAAAGTGATTTATTGGCAGAATAATTAAATCATAACATCGTTTCAATCATTTCAATCGTTAAATGATTATCTCGTTGCCCAAATCATTCCCCGGCGAACTATTTCTTTAACTTCAAAACCGTCAAAATCACTTGCCACATGACCTAAAGAACTGTAAAACACTTTTCCTTCTCCATACTTCCGTTTCCAGATAACCGGCATTACTGTTCCCGCTATCCATACCGCATCTCCATGTTCACCGGTAAAAGTTGTTGTTGCCAGCACCTCGTTTCCCGGGTCTGTATGCATGTAATACTGTTCAGAGTGCATTTTAAAATCATTTAAACCTTCAACAATTGGATCATCTTTTTTTACAATGTTAACTGTGTAATCTATGATGTTGCCCGGATGAGCTACCCATTGTCCACCGACCATCCATTGATATTCGGTGTTATTTCTGAAGGAGTCAGCCATTCCGCCATGCCAGCCGGCAATACCTGCTCCTGATTTTATTGCTTTCAACAATCCTTGTTCCTGTTCGGGCGTAATATTGTCCATAGTCCATGCGGGAACAATGAGATCAAACGCGGACATTTTTTCTTCATCGAGATATATGTCTAATGTATTTACTAATTCGACATCATAATCTTCTGTTTTTAAAACTTCCCCGAAAATTTTTGTACATTGTTCAGGTTCATGGCCATCCCAGCCACCCCAGGTAATTAACGCTTTTTTTTTCATAATAATTAACTCCTTTGATTATTCCCCCTTTCCTAAAGG